>CAZLBQ010000172.1:0-11457 GCA_964557745.1 uncultured Anaerolineales bacterium | reverse complement strand
CGATTGACGACTTCGAACGCATTCGCGGCCGCGTGCCCGTTCTGTGCGATCTCAAGCCGTCGGGCAAGTATGTGGCGACCGACCTGCACACGGCCGGCGGCATTCCCCAGGTCATGAAGATGCTGCTGAACCACGGCCTGCTCCACGGCGACTGTCTGACCATCAGCGGCCAGACGGTTGAGGAAGTGCTGGCCGACGTACCAGATGCTCCCTCGCCAGACCAGGACGTGATTCACCAATGGGACGACCCGGTGTACGCCCAGGGCCACCTCTCTATCCTGCGCGGCAACCTGGCGACCGAGGGCGCGGTCGCCAAGATCACCGGCATTAAGAAGACATCGATCACGGGACCGGCCCGCGTGTTCGAGTCGGAGGAGGAGTGCCTCCAGGCGGTCCTGGCGAACAAGATTCGGCCTGGCGACGTGCTGGTCATCCGCTACGAGGGGCCGAAGGGCGGCCCAGGTATGCGCGAGATGCTGGCGCCCACGTCGGCCATCATTGGCGCGGGCCTGGGCGACTCGGTCGGCCTCATCACCGACGGGCGCTTCTCCGGCGGCACGTTCGGCATGGTCGTCGGGCACGTGGCGCCTGAGGCCGCCGTGGGCGGCACGATTGGCCTGGTGCAGGAGGGCGACTCGATCACCATCGACGCGCACCAGCGCCTGCTGCAGTTGAATGTCTCGGACGAGGAACTGGCGCGCCGGCGGGGCGCCTGGACACCGCCCGCGCCGCGCTACACTCGCGGGGTACTGGCGAAGTACGCCAGGCTGGTGTCAAGCGCGAGTCTAGGCGCCGTGACGGACTAAAAAACAAAAGGTGCGCAAGCGAGCTTGCGCACCTTTTCTGGCCACCGCTGGCTCCGGGGCAGGGACTCGAACCCCGACAGGCAGATCCAAAGTCTGCAGTCCTACCATTAGACGACCCCGGAGTGCGAAATTTGGACGAGTTCGAGCGGGCGGTTCTTACGCCGCTTGCTCGCGCGCCTGCCACTGCATGGTGTACAGGTTGTAATACGCGCCCCGCCGCGCCAGCAGCTCCTGGTGCGAGCCGCGCTCGACAATCTCACCGGCGTCGATGACGCAGATGACGTCGGCGTTGACGATGGTGCTCAGGCGGTGAGCGATGACGAAGGCCGTGCGGCCCTCGAGCAGCCGCCGCAGCGCCGCCTGGATAATCTGCTCCGTCTGGGTATCCACACTCGACGTGGCCTCATCGAGGATGAGGATGCGCGGGTCGGCCAGCAGCGCCCGCGCGAAGGACAGCAGTTGGCGCTGCCCGACGCTCAGGTTCGTGCCCCCTTCGCCCACCTTGGTGTGGTAGCCCCTGTCCAGTTTCATGATGAAGTCGTGGGCGCCGACGGCGCGCGCCGCCTCCGCCACCTCCTCGTCGCTCGCCCCGAGCCGCCCGTAGCGGATGTTCTCGGCGATGGTTCCCTCGAACAGAACGGGCTGCTGGAGCACGACACCCATCTGGCGGCGCAGCGAGGTCATGGTGACGTGGCGCACGTCGTGGCCGTCGATGAGAATCTGGCCCTGGTCGATCTCGTAGAAGCGGCTGAGCAGGCTGACAATCGAGCTCTTGCCCGCGCCCGTCTCGCCGACGAAGGCCACCGTCTGGCCCGGCTCGGCGTGCAGGCTGATGTTCTTGAGGACCGGCTTGCGTCCGTCGTAGCTGAAGGTGACGTGGCGGACGTCGACTTCGCCGCGCACCGGCGGTAGGTCGTAGGCGTCTGGCGCGTCGGTGAACGACGGCGGCGTGTCGAGCAGTTCGAAGAGGCGCTCGCTGGACGACATGGTGTTCTGGAGCATATTGTAGCGCATCGCCAGGTCGCGGATCGGCTCGAAGAAGCGGTCCACGAAGAGCAGGAAGGCGACCAGAACGCCCGGCGTCAGGCGGCCCGTCAGCACCTCCCAGCCGCCGTAGAGCACCACCAGGACCGTCGCCGTCGCGCCCATGAGATCGACAGCGGGAAAGAAGACGGCACTGAGCCAGCCGGCCTTGATGTTGGCCTCCCGCAGGTTGCTGTTGAGGTCCTGGAACCGCGCCAGGTTGAGCGCCTCGCGGCTGAAGGACTGGACGACGCGCACGCCGCTGATGCTCTCGGCCAGGTTGCCCGTCAGGACGGACTGGCGGCGCTTGGCGGTACGGAACGTCTCGCGCACCCGCTTGCGCCACGTGTTGGTGGCGATGATCATGACCGGGATGACGGCCAGGGTTAGCAACGATAGTCGGACGTCCATCAGGAACATGGCGACGACGATGCCGACCAGGATCGCCGCCGAGCGGAAGACACCGATGGCCGACCAGGTCACGAAGTCCTGGATGGTGCCCACGTCGGACAGCAGGCGCGACATGAGCCGCCCGACGATGAAGTGGTCATAGAAGCTGAGCGTCATGCGCTGCAGGTGGGCGAAGAGTTGCGTCCGGAGGTCGAAGATGACCATGTTACCGACATAGCCCATCATGCGCGTGCGGACATAGGTGCCGACGTACTCGGCCGCCGCGGCCAGGGCGAAGATACCCACCCAGAAGCCAAGCATCTGGAGGCTACTCGCGAGGATGCCGTCATCGATGGCGTGGCGGATGATGGGAGGACCAGAGACGCTGGCGACGACCTGGACAGCCTGGAAGATGACGGCCAGGATGACCTCGCGGCGGTAGGGCCGCAGGTAGCCGAGCAGGCGACTCGTCAGATGGGGGTCATACGCCTGTCCCAGGCGGTCTTCCTTGTCGCTGAGCCGCTCCAGCAGGCGAATCTGCTCCGCCTTGTCGGCGTTCACGACGCCATTCGCCGTGCCATTAGGTGAGGCGTGCCCGTTCGGGCCTTTGCCGTTAGTACTCATGTTAATTGCGCCTCCCGCGCGAGCCGTAGCCTGAGGCCAGGTCCAGGGACGCGTGGACCACGCGGTGGCCCTGGGCGTCGGTGCTGGCCGTCTCCTCCTGGTCGCGCAGTTGGAGATCGTAGATCTGGCGGTAGAGGCCAGGCTGGCGAACCAGTTCCTCGTGGCGGCCACGCTGGACAATCCGCCCCTGGTCGAGGACGAGAATCTGGTCGGCGTTCTTGAGCGTCAGCAGGCGCTGGGCGATGACGAAGGTCGTGCGGCCGTGCATCAGTCGGCCGAGCGCCTGCTGGATTTCAAACTCCGTCGCCGGGTCCACGCTGCTCGTGGCGTCGTCGAGGATGAGGATGCGCGGGTCCATGAGCAGCGCGCGGGCGATGGCGAGTCGCTGGCGCTGGCCGCCGGACAGGCTGACGCCGCGCTCGCCCACCTCGGTCTCGTAGCCGTCGGGGAAGCCGGCCAGAAAGTCGTTGGCTCCGGCCGCTTTCGCCGCCGCGATGATCTCGTCCATCGTGGCGTCCGGACGGCCATAGGCGATGTTCTCGCGCGCCGTCGCCGAGAACAGGAAGGTGTCCTGAAGGACGATGCCAATCTGCCGCCGTAGCGACTCGAGTTGGACCTCGCGGATGTCATGCCCGTCAATGAGGACGCGGCCCGCTGTCGGGTCGTAGAAACGCGGGATAAGGTTGATGATGCTGCTCTTGCCCGAGCCGGTCAGGCCCATGAGGGCGACAATCTGGTTCGGCTCGGCCTCGAACGAGACGTCGTGCAGCACGCGCAGCCCCAACTCGCCGCGGTCGTGGAGATCGACCGTCCCCTCTTCGTTGTCGCGTGTCTCGCGGTAGGCGAAGGAGACGTGCTCGAATGTCACGTAGCCCTGGACCGTGCCCAGGTCGTAGGCGTCCGGCGGCTCGACAATCTCAGCCGGCGTATCGAGGATGTCAAACACGCGCTTGCCCGACGCGAGGGCCTGGGCGACGCGATCGACGACGAAGCCGAGACGCTGGGTCGGGAAGGCCAGCATCACCAGGTAAGCGTTGAACGCCACCAGGGTACCCACCGTCATCGCGCCGTCGATGACCATGCGGCCGCCAAACCACAGGATGAGGCCGGTGCTGACGGCGACGGTCAGCGTCAGCGCCGGGAAGTTCGCCGACCACGCGGCGATGATGTCCTGGCGCACCTTGTTGTACGCGACATGCTGGGTGTGGAAGCGGTCTGTCTCGTACTGCTCGCGGGCGAAGGCCTTGACGACGCGGATGCCGCTCAGGTTCTCCTGGAGCGTCGTACTCAGGACCGCCGTCTGCTCCTGGGACTTCTGCCACAGCGGGCGCATCCCCAGGCCAAAGCGCAGGCTGATGAAGACCAGGAACGGAATGGGCAACAGGGCGATGGCCGCCAACTGGGCGTTGACCGAGAACATCAGGGCAATGGTCGCCACGAACAGGACGGCGATGCTGATAAGGTCCATCGCGCCCTGGCCCGTGAACCGCATAATCTGCTCGACGTCACTCGTCGCGCGGCTCATGAGTTCGCCGGTCTGCGTCCGATCGTGGAAGGCGAAGGGCAGGCGTTGAATCTTGTTGTAGAGCTGGTTGCGCATGTCGTAGGCGATGCTCTGCGACAAGCGCTCCGCGCCGTACAGTTGCAGGAAGCTAAACACGCTGCGCACGGCGGCCAGGCCCAGAATGAGCGCGCCGGCGTAGACCAGGACGCGGAAGTCCTGGTCGGCCAGGCCGCGGTCGATGACGCCGCGGATGACCCACGGCACGGCCAGGTTGAGGCCGATGGCGATGAACATCGCGGCGTAGGTGATGACCGTCCAACCTCGATAGGGACGAATGTAGCCTAACAAACGGCGGAGAATGTGCATCAGTTGTCCTTACTAAACCAACTCATTCCAAGTCCAGCGTGAAACGTGATTCGTGAGACCAGCGCACCTATTTCACGTGCCACGCATCACATTTCACGTTTCACTTTATCACGACTCGGCGGGCGCCGCATCCGCCGCCTGGGGGATGGACGCATCGGCAAATTGATGCTCGCGGCCCGGCAGCAGCGTCGCGGCGGCGACGCCAACCAGCGAGATCAGGGCCAGGCCGAGGAGCATGGGCGTCAGACCAATGTGGTCGGCCAGCCAGCCACTCACGGCCACGCCTATACCGCCCGCGATAAACGTGAAGCCCAGCGCCAGGCCGCTCATGACGCCGATGCCACGCGGGAGCAACTCCTGGGCCATGACCAGGGTGACGGGGAACGACGCGCCCAGCACCAGGCCCAGGACCGGCGCGAGGAGAAGGTCCAGCGGGCCGTAATTCACGAACAGCGCCAGGATGAGTGGGGCAGCCGTCAGCAGCGAGCCGAGGATGATGGGTTTGCGGCCCACTCGGTCTGAGAGCGTGCCGCCCACCAGACCACCGATGGCAATGGGCAGCAGGAACAGAAAGAGGAGGTTGCTGGCCGTGTCCACCGAGGTGCCTTGCGCTTTCACCCACTGCGGCAGGTACGTCGTCAGCGAGGAGTGAATCCACTGGCGAAAGAAGATGACGATGATCAGGGCGGCAGCGGCGACGGGCGCCATCGGTCGATGGTCGTTCAGTTGGGCGCCGCCCCGACCGGGAACCTTCGCGTCGCCCTCACGGGGTACGGCCCACACCTGCAGGGCGGCCAGGGCGAGACCCAGGCCCGTGAGCCACAGGACGGCCATCTGACCGGCGGCGGCGAACGCGCCCCGCGCTACAACGGGGCCAAAGGCGAAGCCGCCGTTGCCGCCTAGCATGAAGATGGAGAGGGCCGTCGCCTTGCGCTTGCCGCCCGCCAGCGCGGCGTTTGCCGCGCCCTGAGGGTGGAAGGCGGCCGAGCCGAGGCCCGCCAGCGGCGCGAGAGCCACCAGCATCCACCACGAACCGGCCAGGCGCATCAGACCGGTCATGACGGCGATGAGGAGGACGCCGCCCGCCGCCAGCCCACGCCCGCCCCACTTGTCGGCGAGCAGGCCGAAGAAGGGCTGCGTCAGCGACGACGTCAGGGTAAACACCGAGGAGACCAGGCCAATCTGCGCGTATGAGAGGCCCAGCGTGTCGGTGAGCGCGAGCAGGATGAGGGGCAACATGCCGGAATACATGTCGACGCTAAAGTGACCCAGCGTAACGGCCATCAAGGCCCGATTGCGCAGCCAGGTGAGCATGGCAGGTCCTCCTTATGAGATAAATCCGCCCAGGGCGGTCAGCAGATCACGGCCGGTGTCACGGTTGATCGTGTAGACTTTGACGCCCATCTCGCGCCGCACCTGAACCAGTTGCGTGCGTTCTAGCAAGCCCAGATGACGCGACGCGGCGGGTTGCGAGATGCCCAGCGCCGCCATCAGGCTCTCCTGGGTGTGGTCGCGGGCCTGGAGCTGGGCCAGGATGTGCAGCCGCGTCTCGTCCGCCAGGGCCTTGAGCGGCGGGAACAGGTGCACAACATCGGGGGTGGCCGGCTCGGCCTGCCGCCCTGTCCCAACGGTGCGAGCGTTGAAGCTCACATAGGCCGTCGCCCCCGTCGTGACGATGAAGAAGTAGGGACCAATGTGCGCCGACGGGACAAAGACGACGTTGTCGGCCTGCGCCAGGGTGGGAAAGGACTCGTCGGGGAGCGCGCGGCCCGTGACCGCGCCAAAGATGTCGTCCAACTGGCCGCGATAGGGCTGGCGGCGGTGATAGGCCAACGCCTGCTGCAGCAGCGGCGCGAGGCACGCCTGGCGCGGCTGGTAGAAGTCCGCGCCGAAGTGCCCCATCCAATGGGGCAAAGCCCGAGCCAGTGCCGAGGGCCGCTGCGCCAGATCGACGGCCAGCGCGGGGTCGAAGTAGACGGCGCTCGCGCCGCGCCGGGCTTGCTGCGCCGCCACGTAGCGCGCCAGTAACCCGGCCAGATCCTCCCTCCCCTCGCCGTGGCGTGGGGAAGCGCCGACGCTCTCGGCAACGCGGTCGACGAAGCGCGCGGTGAGGTCGCGGTAGAAGGCGTCGGGCTGCTCGGTCAGGTAGGCCAGGAACGCAGCGAAGTCGCGCCAGGCGGGGTGCGAGGCCGGAAGTAACGCCAGTGGGGCATTTGCCCCGCACACGACCTCGGCCAGGAAAGGCGTGAGGGTCGCCACCTCGGCGCGGCCGCGCGGCCCGAGCGCCGCCGCCGTCTCGTACACCCACTCGCTGAAACCAACGCGCCAGGGCGACTTCACAATCAGGCTCAGGGTGGTGAAGAGGTCGTGGGGGAGAGAAAAGTCAAAGCCAACCTTGACGGTTGGCCGGGCCTCAATCAAATCAGGGAGCATACTGCCTGCCGTTTATTCACCTATCCGCATATACGATAGGGATAGTATAGGCGGGTGGCAGGGGGGTGTCAAGAAAACGCGGGTAGCTTATGGCAAATGGCGAATGGCAGATGGCGGTTGGCGGTTGGTACAGAAGGCAGAAGGCGGTAGGCAGCGGCCGATTGTCCGCTTTCTACCTTCCGCCTTCCGCCTTCCGCCTTCGGCGTTCCGCCGCTACCGAAGGTTGGTGGCCTTGTCGATGAGCGGCAGATAGGTGCGCTTGTACACGTCCTGCTGCTCGCCAGGGGTAAGGATGTCTAGGTAAGTGGTCGAGCGGGCGATGGGGCCTTCAAACGGGCCGTAGCGCACCGACGTGCTGACCTCGCGCAACGTCGTCGGCGACAGGGCCTTGATGGTTGAGAAGCCAAGGCTGTCGCCCGGCTGGACCCCCGTCACCTTCATCTTGACGTTGACGACGGGCAGACACGTGGTCGGCAGCATGGGCAACTCGACCAGGTTGGCCTGCGTCTCCACCTCGTACCATATGCGCCCACGGTCGCGGCCCTGGACGCTGGCCGTCTGGTACTCGGCGCGGATGGGCGTGTCCTTGAAGGGGCTGCTGGGAATCGGCTCAAAGCCCTGGATAGTCACCTTGGCCGGGTCGTACTCGGCGATGAAGGTCAGCTTGGAGATCTGGCGCAGCGGCTCCTCGAAGACGGCCACGCAGATGGGCAGGCGGAACTCGTCGTTGGGGCTGACGCCGCCGCGCGGCAGCGCCGCCAGGTCGAAGAAGGCCACCGCGTTACGCACGTTAGGATCGGGTGCGTCGGGGCCGGGATAGGCCGGCAACACGGGGGGTGGGGTCGCCGGCGTGGGACCCGGCTGGTAGCCTGTGCCGGTCGGCTGGTTGGTAAAGATATCGCGCCGCGCGCGACAGCGCTTGAAGTTGACATGCCCCGCGATGATGACATCCCCAGAGGCCAGGCGAGCGTACAGGTAGCCCGTCTCCTGGGCAATCAGCGCGGGCAACTGGATCAGGTAGGAGCCGTCGAGATTGGTGGGGACCGAACTGGGCACAGCGCGCCCGCCAACCTTAAGAATCACTTGCGCCTGCGGCACGCCGCGCCCCTGAGGGTCGAGGACATAGCCGCTCATCTGGCACGTCTCGCCGCTCTGGGCGTTGACGGCGACCAGAACCGTCACCGCCAGCGCCAGCGCCAGCACACCGCCGACGACCAATCGGCGCCACAGCAAATGGGTCACGTAACCTCCTTTATGCTCCGTCGTCCGTTGTCAGGCGCCTGTGGTCCGACGGCGGAGTGGCGCTACTGGCTGACCACCGACCACCGACACCTGTTATAAAGACGGTCGGAGCGAGAGAAGGTTACGGGTGGCGTCCTACGCGTCGACGCGGCCAAAGACGAGGGCCGCGTTGATGCCGCCAAAGCCAAACGAGTTGGAGAGGATGGTGTCGACGCGCTGGCGGCGGCCCTCGTAGGGGATGTAGTCCAGGTCGCAGGCGGGGTCCGGCTCACGCAGGTTGGCCGTGGGCGGCAGATAGTCGTGCTGAAGAATCAGGCTGCAGATGACAGCCTCCATCGCCCCGCTGGCGCCCAGGGCATGGCCGTGGAGCGCCTTGGTGCTGCTGACAGGGATACGGTAGGCGTCCTCGCCCAGCGCGCGCTTGATAGCCAGCGTCTCCGTGCTATCGTTGAGGATGGTCGAGCTACCGTGGGCGTTGATGTAGTCGATATCCGAGGGGGTCCGCCGCGCGTCGCGCAGCGCCAGGCGAATGGCGCGCGATGCCTGCTCGCCCGTCGGCAGCGGCGCGGTCATGTGGTAGCTGTCGTTGGTCGTGCCGTAGCCCAGCACCTCCGCGTAGACCCGCGCCCCACGCGCCCGCGCGTGCGCCAGCGTCTCCAGGACAAGCATCCCACAGCCCTCGCCCATAACCATGCCGTCGCGGGTCACGTCGAAGGGCCGCGACGCTGTCTCCGGCGTGGCGTTGTGCGCCGAGGACAGGACGCGGATGATGTCGAACGCGCCGTAGGTCAGGGGAGCCAGGGGAATCTCGCACCCGCCGGCCAGAAGCACATCGGCCTCGCCCAGCCGCAGGAGGCGCGTGGCCTCACCAATGGCGATGGCGCCCGACGCGCACGAGTTGGAGTTCGCCAGGTTGGGGCCGCGCAGCCCAAGTTCGATGGCGATGTTGCACGACGACGCGCCGCCGAAGACCGACAGCGCGAGGGCCGGGTTGACGGCGCGGATGCCGTCCTGGAGGAAGACGACGTGCTGTTCCTCGGCGTAGGACACGCCCGCCAGCGCGGAGCCGATGTAGACACCGACGCGCTCGCTGTCCTCGCGGGCCATGTTCAGGTCGGCGTCGGCGAACGCCTGGCGCGCGGCGAGCAGCCCAAACTGCGAGAAGCGGTCCAGGCGGCGCGCCTGCTTGCGGTCAAAGTAGTCCAGGGGGTCGAAGCACTGGACTTCGGCGGCCACCTGAGACCGAAACTGAGTCGGGTCGAAGCGCGTGATGCGCCGTACAGCTGACTCGCCCCGCCACACACCCTCCCACACCCCCGCCGCCCCCTGCCCAATGGGCGTCACTGCCCCCAGCCCCGTGATCACGACGCGCTGTGTCTCGTCCCGCCCGGTCATACCGTCCCCCTGACCAGCGCGGCCTCGCGCTCGGCGCGGTCGCGAATACACTGCAATGTCTTGGTCGCAATGTTGTCGATGAAGAACTCGCCGACAATGGCCCGCCCGGCCCAGGGGCCAATGACCGGCCACGGCGGGTCGAAGTCGTGGTGAATAGTCACCGCGACAGTGTCGCCGCGCTGTTCAAGGCGCCACTCGACGTCCATCCCCTTCGTCCACCCCTTGATGTGCTTGAAGACGATGCGGTTCTCGGCCGGACGATGCTCCTGAATCGATGTCCACTTGATGGGGATGCCGTCGCGGCTGGCGGCCATCTCGACGATGCGCCATCGCCCATAGTCGGTGACCTGGTCGTCGAAGAGGTTGACGTAGCGGTAGTGGGGCAGGAAATCGGGCCAGCGTTCAACAAACGCGCCCAACTGGAAGATGCGCTCGATAGGCGCCCGGATATCAATGCGGGTGTCTGTTTGCATTGGGGAGTATCGTCCTTCGCCCGCCGCGTCCGGCGGCGTCTGAGTGGGGTGCAGCTAAGATAAGTATAGGAGTCTCCCCCTGCCTGGCAAACGGACGGAGCGTCGGCCGGGCACGAGAGAGTTCGTCGCTCCTTTAGCAAGCGTCATACCATTCCTCGACATTGCCAAGCCGGGCCTCCCTGAGTACAATTGGCGGCGAAGAGGGACATCGTCCACCGCCTGTCGCCGTCTCCGCCCAAGGAGAGTCGCGTCTTGGATGAAGCCAGCCTGATCCGTCAAGCCCAGCAGGGGGACGTGCGCGCCTTTAACGGTCTGGTGCATGCGCACCAGGGCGTGGCGTACAACGTCGCCTATCGCATTCTCGGCGATGCCGACGCTGCCGCCGATGCCACGCAGGACGCGTTTATGAACGCGTTCCGCGCCCTGCACGACTTCCAGGGCGGCTCGTTCCGCGCGTGGCTCGTCCGCATCACCACCAACGCCTGTTACGACCACCTGCGCTACAAGCAGCGCCGCCCCGCCACCTCGCTAGAAGAAATGGTCCCCGACCCCGACATGGCCGAGCCTAGCCCGGCCTTAACCGACACGGGCGAGACGCCGGAAGACTACACGTTGCGCCGCGAATTGGGCGCCATCGTGGAACAGGGCTTGCAACGGCTGCCCGAGGACCAGCGCCTGACCCTCGTCCTGTCCGACGTCCAGGGCTTCACCTACGAGGAGATTGCCGTTGTGACCGGGGTCGAGTTGGGCACCGTCAAGTCACGCCTGAGTCGGGCGCGGGCCAGGATGCGCGATTACCTGCTCACGCAGCGGGAACTTTTACCGTCCGGGTACCGTTTAGGTAACTAGAGGGTGGACCGAGACGATGGACGATAGAGGGGTCTAGGCTCAGTGATGAGTGATTTTGTGGAACGCCCCGTCGACGGCGAATTGCTCTCCGCCTATCTCGACGGTCAAGTAACCGAGGCCGAGCGGGCCGACGTCGAGGCCCAGCTCGCCGTCAGCGCCGCCTGGCGCGAGGAACTCGCCAGCCTGCGCTGGACGGTGGGCTTGCTGGGCAGCGTGCCCCAGGCGCCCCTGCCGCGCTCGTTCGAGTTGCCGATCCCGACGGCTCCTGTGGCCGACACGGCGCGCGAGGTGGCGGCAGCCGCCGGCGCGGCGCGCCCCACCACGCCGGCCCCGCCCAGCGGCGCGCGGCCTG
>CAZLBQ010000171.1:0-11494 GCA_964557745.1 uncultured Anaerolineales bacterium | reverse complement strand
TTGAAGAACCACGTCTTGCCCTGGCTGCCGTCCGCGTTTTCGATGCCCATAGTGCCCGGAGTGCGCGGGTCATTGCGCGGTCCGTAGACATACGAAATCTCGCCCTTCTCCAGAACTAGGATGGCCTCGAAGGTGAAGCGCGAGCCAGGCTGCTGGTAACGCTCGACCTCGCGCCACTGGACGACCAGGGCATGTTGGTCCTCGAACGCGCCGCCGGTCACCACGTCGGCGTACCACTCACCGTGCCCCGTCGGCCCGGCCGACAGGTCCAGGTCGGACCAGAAGGGCGCGAGCATAGGGTGCGGGCGGCCAGCCTTGGGCAGGCGCGTGTTCTGGTAGAGAATGTCGCTCACGTCCTGCAGCCCACCGGGGACGAGATAGCCGTTGCCGACGAGGCCAAACGAGCGGTAGCTCTGGCCGAGGAAGGGGAAGGGGGGGAGGCCGGGGGCCAGGTCGTAGACGACGCCGACCTCATCGCCGTTCTCGCCCTGGGGCAGGGGCGGAACGCCCAGCCCCGCCAGGTCAATGAAGGGCCGCGCGTTGGGCTGGCCCGGCTCGGCGGCCACGAAATCGAATAGGGTCTGGGCGGCGGGCAGGCTGAAGCGCGCTCGGACAGTGTGCGAGGCGACGTCGTAGACGGCGTTCTGGACGCTGCTCGGCTGGACGCGCAGGTCAGCGGGCAGGGTGTCGGTCAAGACGTAGGTGCGCGGGACATCGAGGGTGTTGGTGACGGTGTAGGTGTACGTCACGGGCCGCCCGGCCTCAACCATCAGGGGCAAGGCCTGCGCGGCCCACTCCGCCTGGTCCTGAGGGGCGGCCGCGCGAGCGAGGGGGGAGCGCTTGGTGGACAGGACAACCGGCGGCGACGCGGGCCGCGCACCCGCGACGCGTCGTAGGGGGCGCGGCTGGTCGGGCAATGGGCCGTCCGCCGCGACTCCCACACTGCACAGCGCCAGAGCAGCCAGCGCCAGAGCGGCCAGCCAAAGAGTCTGGCGTATCATCGAACCCTCCTCTCAGGGCGGTCGGAACAGACCGCGTTGAGGGGACCGGCGGCTGGGGGAACGCGGGTCGGATCGCAGTACACACGGAACGAGGCGTATTATAAGACGGGCCGCGCGCCAGGTCAACACACAGACACATAGAGGAATATGGCTGTGTGTTGACCATCTCCCGGCGAAAGGGTTTCTACCCCACGCTGAGCTTGGCGCCCGCGACCTGGCGCTCCGGCAGATCGTAGTCCTTGAACTGCTCGCGCAGCACCTTCTTGTCGAACTTCCCGACGCTCGTCTTGGGCATGGCCTCAATGAACACAATGTCGTCGGGCAGCCACCAACTGGCGAAGTTAGGCTTGAGGAAGTCGATGAACTCCTGGGCCTGGGCATCGGTGACACTGGGCTTGAGGACGACGCATGCCAAGGGCCGCTCGGACCACTTGTCGCTGCGCACGGCGACGACAGCGGCCTCCATGACCTTGGGGTGCGCCATCAGCGCGTTCTCTAGCTCCACGGTCGAAATCCACTCGCCGCCGCTCTTGACCAGGTCCTTCGTACGGTCGACGAGCTGGATGTAGCCGTTGGGGTCCATGACGGCCACATCGCCGGTGCGGAACCACCCGTCCTGGAACGACTGAGGCGTACGCGGATCGTTGTAGTAGCCACTGATGATCCACGGCCCGCGCACCTGCAACTCGCCCATCGTCTGGCCGTCCCACGGCGCAGGTTCGCCGACCTCGTTGACGATGCGCACCTCGACCAGCGGCGCAGGCAGGCCCTGCTTGGCGCGGATCTTCAGCTTCTCGTCGTCGGACAGGTCGGTGAGATCGCTCTTGACGCGGGACGTGGAGCCGAGGGGCGATGTCTCGGTCATGCCCCAGGCGTGGAGGATGCGCAGGCCAAGTTTGTCGTAGGCGGCGATGAGACTGGGTGGCGCTGCCGAGCCGCCACACACAATCTCGCGCAGACTGGACAGGTCAGGGCGCCCCTGCTCGATGAGCGGCGCGGCCCCGATCCAGATGGTCGGAACGCCCGCCGCCACCGTCACCTTCTCACCCTCCATCAGTTCCAGGATGGCCTGCGGCGTCATGAACGGCCCGGGGAAGACCTGCTTGGCCCCGACGAAGGTCGCTGTGAACGGGAAACCCCACGAGTTAGCGTGGAACATGGGGACGACGGGGAGGACGGTGTCGCGCTCGCTGAGGCCGATACAGTCGGGCATCGCCGACCCCATGCTGTGCAGGAACAGGCTGCGGTGGGTGTAGAGGACGCCCTTGGGGTTACCCGTCGTGCCGGAGGTGTAGCACATCATCGCTCCGGTCCGCTCGTCGAGGGGTGGGAAGTCGTAGTCGGGGTCGCCCTCCTTGAGCAGGTCCTCGTAGCTGACGGCGGGCGTCAGGCCGGTGTCGGGCAGCGGGCCGTCGGTCATGACGACGTACAGTTTGACCGTCTTGAAGCCACCCGTCATCTTCGCCAGGACGGGGGCCAGGTTGTCGTCGACAAAGATGACCTGGTCCTCGGCGTGGTTGACGATGTATTCAATCTGGTCGGGGAAGAGGCGGATGTTGAGGGTGTGGAGGACGCGGCCCGAGCACGGGACGGCGAAGTAGAGTTCGAGGTGGCGGTAGGTGTTCCAGGCAAAGGTGCCCACGCGGTCGCCGGGGGCGAGACCGCGCTTTTCCAGGGCGCTAGCAAGCAGGCGGGCGCGGCGCGCGATGTCGGCGTAGGTGGTGCGGTGCAACCCGCTCGCCGTCTTGGTGACGACCTCACGGGTGGGGAAGAGCTGCGCCGCGCGGTTGAGGAAGAACTGCAAGGTCAGGGGATAGTCCATCATCAAGCCGTCCATGGTCGCCTCCTGTGGTCGACACGATTTGGCATAGGATACCCCCGTGCTGTTAAGGCGTCAAGTCGGCGCCTTTCATGGCCCACCCCCCGGCGTCGCGGCTATTCGTCATGGGACATGGTCTATCGCTGCGCTAGGCGTCTAGGGCCGCCCCACACGCGCAAAACTGAGTACGGCGCGCCCACTGTCGTACTCGATGATCAAGCGGTCGCCTGTGAGCGCAAACGTCTCGACACTCTGCAAGGCCACAAGATAGCGCGCTTCCCACATCAGCTTGTCCACGCCACAGTTCCTCAGGGTATGTGACATCTGGCCCAGGTGAAGCGTCTGGCCGACTATGGTGTACGAACCATGATACGAGTTGCAGGCAGCCTGGCCACCGGCTCGGCCAGCTTGATCAAAGGCCAACGAGATAAGCTGTTCTGATACCGAGATTTCCGCGCCCCTGGGTCCCAACGACTCTAGCCGCCAGCGGGTGTTCGCCAGGACGGTGGATATCACGACCGTGGAGGGCGGCGAGGGTCGTGGCGGCATGGGGAACTCCCAGCCAGCCGGGCTGCCACGCTGTACAGCGGGAGAGGGTTGCGGCGGCGGCGGATAAGCATCTGCTGCGGCACTTGTCGCTGCTGGGACCGCCACCCGTGTCGGTCCTGCTTCTCGCCCGGCAGACCGTGGCGAGGTGAACTGAGCTGGCCCGCACCCCGTGAGCCACACGACAAGCATACCAAGCACAACAATGTGCAGGCCCCACCGTCGGATAACTCTCATCCTTCACCTCCTACTCGGTGACTTGGCGAGGGCGATCGCCTCGCCGGCCATTCCGTCATGACCACCACGATTTCACTTCAGCCCACGACCCAGTTGTCGCCGTCAGGCGCAATATGTCTCTTATTAGTGGTATGCGGCGGGGTGCGCCAAAGTTGCCTTCCCCCCTCACCTACGCTACACTTGCCCCACGTCGTTCGATGCCTTCCTGCGACTTCCTACACCTTCCTATTGACTTGCATCGACTTCCTATCGCCTACCATCAACTTCCATCGACCTTCATCGACTTGCTACCACTTCCAACAACTTCCTATTCCTTGCCAAGGCCCCCATGCCCACCTCCCGTCTCCTCGCCGTCAAGCTGGCCGACATCGGCGACGTGCTGCTCACGACGCCCGCTCTGCGCCGCCTGCGCGACGCCTTCCCCAACGCCCGCCTCGACTATCTGACGACGGCCAACGGCGCGCTCGCCCTGCGCGGCTCGACACTCGTCGACGAGGTGATAGTCTTCGACAAGTACGGCTACGACCGCCTGGCCGACGCCGCCCGCCCCCAGGCCCTGTTGGGCGCGCTACGCTTCGGGCTGGAGTTGCGAGCGCGGCGCTACGATGCCGTCCTCCTCTTTCACCACTACGTGCTGCCCTTTGGCGCGCTCAAGTTCAACGCCCTCTTGCTGGCGACGGGCGCCCCGCGCCGCGTCGGCCTCGACAACGGGCGCGGCTGGGCGCTGACGGACCGCGTGCCGGACGAGGGGTTTGGCGTCGTCCACGAGGTGGAGTACGCGCTGCGGCTGGCGGAGGCGCTGGTGAGGAAGACGGCAGGCGGCAGGCGGCAGGCAGAAGGTACGGTCGTACGTAGCGCCGACTTCAGTCGGCGCCAGGCGGCAGGCCGGGGAGTACAGCAAGACGCAGCGCCGACTCCAGTCGGCGCCCGGCGCCTTGACTTTCCCATCCCGCCGAAGGCGCACGAGGCAGCCGAGGGGCTGCTGGCAGGGCTAGGGGAAGGGCCGCGGGTAGCGCTGTTCCCAGGCTCGGGCGGCTACAGCCTGGCGCGGCGTTGGCCGCCTGCGTCCTTCGCCTACGTCGCCGACGCCCTCCAGCAGCGCGGCGCCCAGGTCATCCTGGTTGGGCGCGAGGGCGACAACACGCGCGAAGTCAGGGCGGCCATGCAGACACGGCCCGCCCTCGACCTGACGGACCAGGGCGACCTCCAGACCCTCGGCGCCGTCCTGGCGCGCATGGACCTGCTGTTGACCAACGACGGCGGGCCGATGCACATCGCGACGGCGGTGGGGACACCGGTTGTCGCCGTCTTTGGCCTGTCCAACGACCGGGCGTATGGGCCGTGGGCCAGCGGTGCGCCGCCCCGCCTCTGGCCGCCGCGCTCCGACGCGCCGCCGACCGCCTCGCCGCACACCGTGGTCAAACTGGGGCTGGGCTGCCAGCCGTGCTTCTATCGTGGCTTGGGGCTGGGCGCGCCCCAGGGCTGCCCAACGCGGGAATGCCTGACGCTGCTGCCGGTGGAGCTTGTCTTGCAAGCGACGCTGGCTCGCTTAAGCGAGTTGAAGGTTGAGGGTTGAAAGTTACAGGTTGCTAAGATCAACCTGCAACCTGTAATCTGTAACCTTCAACCTCGGTAAGGAGGGGTGATGCGCGAGGAATTGCTGGCCTTGATCCCACGCCTGGCGACGGTGCGGCTGGTCGTCGTCGGCGACGTGTTCCTAGATGAGTACCTCGTCGGGCGGGTGGAGCGCGTGTCGCGGGAAGCGCCCATCCCTGTATTGGAGTTTGTGCGCCGCTTTACCCTGGCGGGTGGCAGCGCTAACCCGGCTCACAACGCCGCTGCCCTCGGCGCGACGGTCCATGTCGTCGGCCTGGTCGGCCCGGACGATCCCGGCGAGGAGCTGCGCGCCCGCCTGACAGACATTAGCGTGGGCGATGCCCTGGTCTCAGACGAGAAGCGGGTGACCACGCTCAAGACACGGGTGATGGCCGAGGGCATTCTCGTCTTCCCGCAGCAGGTGGCCCGCCTGGACCGGCTCAACCGTGCGCCCGCCCAGGGCCGCGCCGAAGCCGCCCTCATTGCCCAGTTGGAGACGCTCGTCCCGCAGGCCGACGCCGTCCTCGTCTCAGACTACAAGACGGGCGTGGCGACATCCGCCGTCATCCGTGCGTGTCGAACGCTGGCGCAGCGCCACGGCAAGTGGCTGACCGTCGACTCGCAGGGCGACCTGCCCAAGTACGCCGGCTTTGACTTCATTCGCGCCGGCGCCCGCGACGCGGCGGCTGACCTGGGCCGCCCCTTACAAGGGGGGACAGCCTTCGAGCAGGCGGCGCGCGACCTGGTCCGCCAGTTGGAGGCCAAGGTCGTCGCCATCGGCCGTGGGGAGGAGGGCGTCTCCCTGGCCTGGGGCGACCAGTACGCCCACCTGCCCGCCGTGAACCGCACCGAAGTCTACGACGTCACGGGCGCGGGCGATACCCAGGTCGCGGTGATGACACTGGCGCTGGCGGCGGGCGCGTCGCCCCTACTGGCCGCGACACTCTCGAACTACGCCGCCGGGCTTGTCGTGCGCCGCGTCGGCAACGCCGTCCCAACACGGGATGAGTTGCGGTGGGCGATTGAGAACTGGTAAACGCTTTTTTCACACCACCCCATATCTATTGACCACGCTCATACGTCTTCATTGTAGAGCAGATGTCTGTCCTGTCGGATGCTCGTGGCTTGTCCCCTCGAGGAGGTTTCTATGCGCCGCCGGCTGCTAGGCCTGTTCGGCCTCGGCCTCGTGTTGATGTTCGCCCTGCTCGCAGGGTGGTCTCGTGGGTACGCTGCGCCGGATGCGCCGCCCGCTGCGGCCCCTCGCGTCGCCCTGCCGGCCATTGATGTGGGCGGCGACTGGACCACCCAGTTGTCCGTCCAGAATCTCGGCTCCCAGCCGACCTACGCCGTCCTGGACCTCTATGCCGTCGGGAGTGAGTGCGCTGCGACAGCGCCTGTGCAGCAGCTCTGCCTGGGCGCGGTTGGACCGTCGCAGGCCAAGCTCATTACCGTGTCGGGGGTGCCGGCCGGGTCGTACTCCGCCTTCGTCACATCCTACACCGACTGCTACGGCGGTGCGCCAGCGGCAACTCCGCTAGCCGTCGTCGTGGCGCGCCAGCATAACCTGGGCGGGCAGCCCGCGCGCATCGCCGCCAGCGCCTACACCGGGCAGATCACCGACTACAGCGCCTTCAACTCGACCACCCAGCGCTACACGTACTACGCGCCGCACATCCGCGCCAACCTGGCCGTCAGCGGCACATCCCTCAACCTGCAGAACCTGGGCAGCGCGTGCGCCTCGGTGCGCGTCCAGTTCTTTGATGAGGGCTTCGCCGACAACCAGGGCTGCAACGGTGTGGCCGGTACCGTCGGCGTGAGCATCGCGCCGGGTAGCAGTCAGCGCCTGACGCCCGACCAGGCGAGCCTGCCCGTCTTCTTTGGCAACGCCCTGATCGAGTCGACGCAACCCCTGGCCCTGGCGGTCGACGTGACGGCCACCAACAACCGCCAGATGCTGACCTACACCGGCCTGTCCTACGCGGCCGGCGGTCAGCGGTTGGCCTTCCCCTTCATCGTGAACCAGAGTCCGTCGGTCAGCCCGGCCCCGTGGCTGGCTGCGCTCAAGGTCCAGAACCCGAACGTGCTGGATAACACCCTCATCACCGAGCGACTGGTGAGCCGCGACGGTGCGCCGGGTAGCCCGTCGGTCTCTCAGAACGTCTGCCCCGGCTCGTCGCGGCTGCTGGAAGTCACTGATTTCGGCTCGACCCCCGACTTCCTCGGCTCGGCCAACGTCGACGGCGGCGCCGCGATTGCTCTCCTGAGCAATGGCGCGCTCGACCAGTTTGAGGGCTACAGCGGCATCCCGTTCAGCGAGGGCGCGGCGCGCCTCGGCCTGCCCCGCCTGCGCCGCGTGACGGTCAACGACGTCGTAACGCTGCGCTCGCAGGTTATGGTCCGCAACCTGGACGCCGCCAATGGCGTCGACGTCTCGCTGGCGCTCTACGATGAGGACGCCAAACTCATTGATACCGAGACCGAGTACGTCGAGGCCAGCGGGAGCGTCTCATTCGACCTGGCCGGCCTTATCTACCTGGGCAACGGCTGGCGTGGCTCCGGCATCGTCACCGCATCGAGCGCCAACGCCCGTCTCGCCGCCGTCGTGCTGGAGCGCGGCGCCGAGGCCGGGTCCGACACGTCGCGAGCCTATGTCGCGGCGCGGGTTGCGACGCTCGCCCCCACGCCGACCCCGACGCGTACAGCCGTCCCGACGTCCAGCCCGACTCCAACTGGAACGCTGACGCCGGTCATCACCCCGACGCCCACCAGCCCGCCGACGAACACTCCAACGCCCCAGCCGACGGTCGTCGCCGTGACGCCCGTGCCCAACGCGGCGGGCTATGTCGTCAGCGCCAACCCGAATACCAACTTCCTGACGTCCGGGGAGATTTACGTTGGCTCGGACATGCGGCCGCTCAAGCCGCTGACCTGGATTGGCGCGGTCCAGTTCGACGTCTCGGCCGTGCCCGACACAGCGACCATCCTGGACGCCGCGCTCGTCCTGACGGGCAAAAATGCCGTCTATCTGGATGGCGCGCAAGGCGTCCAGTGGAGTGTCCAGCTCCTCGACCCCAGCGTCGACGCGGGCTGGACGACCATCGGCTACTTTGGCCTATCCCAAGCGGAGGTCGCCGACCAACTAACGCCGACGATGACACGCGACCAGTTGGGCGTCGAGGTGGTGAATACCTTCACTTTCACCCCGGCCGGCCGCGCCGCGCTCGAGCAACGGCTCAAGACCACCAACAAGGTGTCGCTGCGCATCACGGCGAGCCAACCCAATCCGGGCTACCGCGCCATCTTCACCTGGTACAGCGGCAACGTCCTGGCCGAGCGCGCCAAAGCGCCCGTCCTGCGACTGACGTACCGGTAGCGGTGGTGGTCACTCCTGTGGGCGAAGACCCTCAAGGTCGCCAGGACCTTGAGGGTCTTGCTTGCCGGGGCGGGTCATCAGTGTCCCTTTTTCTTGCCCCCGCGCCCTCTCCACGGTACAATTCGCGGTCGGAGGGCGCATGGGTGAGGTGCTGACACTGGACGAGATGCGGGCGGTACGCGAGGAGCTACGAGCAGCGGGCAGAACACTGGTCATGACCAACGGTGTGTTCGACCTGCTCCACGTCGGCCACACCCGCTACCTTGCCCACGCCCGCGCCCTGGGCGACGCTCTGCTCGTCGCCGTCAACGACGACGCGAGCGTCCGCGCCCTCAAGGGACCGACGCGCCCCATCCTCCCCCTGGCTGAGCGGGCGGAACTGCTGGCCGCCCTCGCCGCCGTGGATTATGTCACCCCATTCGCGGAGTTAACCGCCGACCGTGTCCTGGACATCCTCCGCCCCGACATCTACGTCAAGGGCGGCGACTACGGCCCGGGCAAGCCCCTGCCCGAAGCGCCCACGGTGCGCGCCTACGGTGGCCAGGTCCGCCTGCTACCCTTCATCCCGGGCCGCTCCACATCTGAGATCATCCGCGCCATTCAGGCCGGTGAGAGCCTGGCGTGGAGACCGTAGAGGCCGCGCCGCTCGAAGCGGCGGTTCCCCCGCCCACCGGCCACGGCATCGCCCGCGCCGCCACCCTCATCAGCCTGGGTAACATCGCCAGCCGCGTCCTGGGCATGGTGCGCGAGATGACCCTGACGCGCTACTTTGGCGCGGGCGGGGCCGTCAGCGCCTATACCGTCGCCAGCTTCGTGCCGCAGATGCTCTACGACATGATCATCGGCGGCATGATTAGCTCGGCCCTCGTGCCAACGTTCAGCGAGTACGCGGGCAAGGGCCGCGAGGAGATTGGCAAGCTGGCGGGGGCAGTACTCAGCCTGACTCTCATCGCCACCCTCGCCCTGTCGGCGTTGCTGATGGCCTTCGCGCCGCAGGTGGCGACGCTGCTCGGCGGCGACCTACCGCCCCAGTACGTGGACATCGCCATCACCTTGCTGCGCGTCATGGCCCCGGCCGTCGTCTTCCTGGCGCTGTCCGGCGTCACGACCGCCCTCCTCTACTCGCTCCAGCGCTTCACTCTGCCCGCCTTCGTCGTCGCCGTCTTCAACCTGACCCTCATCCTGACCATCGTCTTGAGTGGCGGGCGAACCGTCGCCTCGGCTGCCATCGGCCTCGTCCTCGGCGCGGTCGTCCAGGTCGTCCTCCAGGCGCCCGGCCTGCGCGACCTGCCCTTCCGCTGGCGGCTGGACCTCCAGCATCCTGCCCTGCGCCGCATCGGCGTCCTGTACCTGCCCATGCTGCTGGGCATCGCCATCGCCCAGGTTGGCGCGATCATCGACCGCCGCCTGGCGTCGGGGGTGAGCGAGGAAGCCATCGCCTGGATGCGTTACGCGACGACTCTCCAGCAGTTCCCGCAGGGCCTCGTGGCGACGGCCGTCAGCATGGCCGCGCTGCCCTCGCTGGCGCGCCAGACCGCCGATCTGCCCGCCTTCCGCCGCACGCTCGGCGCGGCGCTGCGCGTCGTCCTCGTCCTCATCATCCCCATGGGCGTCGCGCTGTTCCTGCTGGCGACGCCGACCGTCGGCCTGCTCTTCGAACGCGGCCAGTTCACCGCCCAGGACACACAGCAAACGGCCGCCGCGCTGCGCCTGTACCTCATCGGCATCCCCTTCGCTGCCATCGACCTGCCCCTCGTCTACGCCTTCTACGCGCGCGGCGACACCCTGACCCCCAACCTGGTGGCGTTCGTCGGCGTGGCCGCCTACCTGGCCGTCGCCCTGCCGACCGTCGGTCCCTACGGCTTCCTGGGCCTCGTCCTCGCCAACGCCGCCCAACTCACCGCCCACGCCCTGACCATGCTCGCCCTCGCCCACCGCCGCTTCGACGGCGTGCGCGGCCAGGCGCTCGGCAGGACACTGGCGAAGACGGGGCTGGCGACCCTCGGGCTAGCGCTCGTCATCCTCGCCGTCGAGACAGGAACGGGACGGCTGGGCCTGAGCGGCGTCTGGGGACGGCTGATCGTCGTCGGGCTGGGCGGCGGGCTGGGAATGGTGGCCTTTGCCCTGCTGGCCGCCTGGCTGCGCGTTCCTGAGATCGAGACGCTGGCGCGGCTGATTGGGCGGCGGCTGCGGCGAGCATAGGCCGCGTAGCGACGGCAGTTTTTGACCGAATAGCGGGCCGCGACTATAATTGGCTATCTGTTTGCAAGGAGTCATCCCATCATGGCTAAGAAATCTCGCCGCACACGGCGCGAAGAGAATATGCGCGAGGTCGCGCCGCCGCGCGTCCCCAACTCCATGCCCACCGCGAGCGTAACGACCACCGGCCTGGCAACGCCAACCGCGCCCGTCGCGACGCGGCCCACCCGCCCGGTACGCCCCGCTCGCACGGCCGAAGCGCCAACCATCACCCGCTTCAACAGCGCCGAGATGGAGCGCGACTACGCGTTTGTGCGCTACGACTTGAAGCGTATCCTGCTGCTCGCCTCGACCATCTTTATCCTCCTCATTGCCCTGGCCTTCATCCTCCCGCGTTTCACGGGGTAATTTTTTCGCAACACTCTCTGCCGCCAACAGGTACACCGGCTCTTCGCCCGTGTACCTGTTTAGCTTTTTTTGACCAAACACTCGAATGTGAATAATCTTCACCTTAGAGGCGAATCCGGGGAAAAATCGGCGGATGGCCCGTACCCTGTAGCCCTCGTCCAACGTCTACATTGGCGAAGCGAAATTTACACCTGAGACCAGAACGTCAAGAAGGGCTTGCGTGTCTAGTCCCCCCCTGATCTTCGTCCTGCTGACACTGGAGCTGGTGTGTGGCCTGAGTGGGCGGGCAACCGCCGCGCCCGAGTCACCGCCGGC
>CAZLBQ010000170.1:0-11540 GCA_964557745.1 uncultured Anaerolineales bacterium | reverse complement strand
CAACGGCGACTGGACGCTGACTGACTTTCGGCGGCTGGAGGATGGCGTGGCCCTGACCGCCATTGGCTGTGAGCTGCCGCTGGCCGAGGTCTACCGCAACGTTGAGTTTGGCGACGCGCCCGCCGCTTCGTAGCCCCCTCTCCGCGCAGCGTTGCCAACTCTCCATACTCAACGCGCCCATTGTCGAGTAAAATACGAAGGATTGTACCCGGTCAGGGAGGTTAGAACTCATGACAACTCCGCTTTCGTCCGCCACGACGGCGACGGACCCCAGTTCGGATGGCGTGGCGCGCTGGGAGCAGAAGACGCTCGCGCCCTTCGTCGCCAAGAACCCCGAGACGCGTTCCTTTGATACCACGTCTGGTATCCACATCAAGAACCTGTACACCCCCGCCGACCGCGCGGGCGCCGACTTTGGCGCCGAGGTGGGCTACCCCGGCGAGTACCCGTTCACGCGGGGTATCTACCCCAACATGTACCGCGGCCGCTTCTGGACGATGCGCCAGTACGCGGGCTACGCGACGGCCGAAGAGTCGAACCAGCGCTACCACTACCTGCTCGGGCAGGGCCAGACGGGCCTGTCGGTGGCGTTCGACCTGCCGACGCAGATTGGCTACGACCCCGACCACCCCTTCGCCCTGGGCGAGGTCGGCAAGGTGGGCGTCAGCATCGCATCGCTGGAGGACATGCTGACGCTGTTCAACGGCATCCCGCTGGACAAGGTCAGCACGTCGATGACGATTAACGCCACGGCGTCGATTCTGCTGGCGCTGTACATCGCCGTCGGCAAGACCCAGGGCGTGGCCTCCAACCAGTTGAAGGGCACCATCCAGAACGACCTGCTCAAGGAGTATATCGCGCGCGGCACGTACCGCTTCCCGCCCGCGCCCAGCATGCGCATCATCACCGACATTTTCGCCTTCGCCCGCGACCACGTTCCGCACTGGAACACCATCTCGATTTCGGGCTACCACATGCGCGAGGCGGGCTGCACGGCGGTCCAGGAGATCGCCTTCACGCTGGCGAACGGTATCGCGTACACCCAGGCCGCCATCGAGCGGGGGCTGGACATCGATAAGTTCGCGCCACAGTTGTCGTTCTTCTTTGTCGCCGACAACAACTTCTTCGAGGAAGTCGCCAAGTTCCGCGCCGCGCGGCGGCTGTGGGCGCGTATCATGCGCGAGCGGTTCGGCGCGAAGGACCCGCGCTCGTGGATGCTGCGCTTCCACACCCAGACGTCGGGCGCGTCGCTGACGGCGCAGCAGCCGGACAACAACGTCATCCGCGTGACGATGCAGGCGCTGGCGGCGGTGCTCGGCGGGACGCAGTCGCTGCACACCAACTCGAAGGACGAGGCGCTGGCCCTGCCGACGGAGAGCGCCGTCCAGTTGGCGCTGCGCACGCAGCAGATCATCGCCTACGAGACCGGGGTTACGGACACGCCCGACCCGCTGGCGGGGAGCTACCTGGTGGAGACGCTGACCGACGAGTTGGAGCAGCGCGCGGCCCAGTACATCGAGCACATCGACAAGATGGGCGGGGCGCTGCGGGCCATCGAGGCGGGCTATATCCAGCGCGAGATTCAGGACAGCGCCTACCGCTACCAGCAGTCCATTGAGAGCAGCGACCGTGTCATCGTCGGCGTCAACAAGTTCAAGACGAGCCAGGAGACGCACCCCGACCTGCTCAAGGTCAGCGCCGAGTCGCAGACGCGGCAGATCGAGAAGATTCAGGCGCTGCGCGCCCGCCGCGACGCCCAGCGGACCCAGGATGCCCTGGCGGCGTTGGCCCGCGCCGCCGGAACGGACGCCAATCTGATGCCGTACCTGGTGGACGCCGTGGAGAGTTGGGCAACCATCGGCGAGATTTGCGCCACGCTGGAGCAGGTCTTTGGCGAGTACACGCCGGCGCTGGTGTTCTAGTTGAGGATTATGGAGGAGAGATGATCAAGCGTATCGACCACGTCGCCATCGCGGTGCAGGGTCTCAACGAGACGATCAAGCTGTTTAGCGAGAAGATCGGGCTGCCCTTCAGCCACATCGCCGACGAGCCGGAGCAGCACGTGCGCGTCGCCTTCTTCCCGGTGGGCGGGAGCGAGGTGGAGTTCCTGGAGCCGACGGACACGACGAGCGGCGTCGCCAAGTGGATGGAGAAGCGCGGCGAGGGGCTGCACCACCTGTGCTTCGAGGTGGACGACCTGGACGCCATCCTGGCGCGTCTCAAGGAGCAGGGCGTCCAGCTTATCAACCCGGAGCCTGTTACCAACTCGGCGGGCCGCCGCCTAGCCTTTGTCCATCCCAAGGCCGCCCACGGCGTGCTGATTGAGCTGTACGAAGAGCAGAAGTAAGCCGTCCCCTTGCGTAGCAAGCCCAGACCTGACGGGTTTTGGAAACCCGTCAGGTCTGTCTCGTTTCCCCTCGATTGTCCCTCCCTCTCCGCTGTGCTATACTTGTCTCGTTCACACCTTGTGTTGTAGCGAGAGACTTGTGCGACGGCGACTCGAACGGCTCAAGCTGCCCGATTTTACCCGCCTCAGTTGGACCCCGTATCGCGCCCCCCACGAGCGGTTCACCGTCACCACTGAGGACGGCGTAACGCTGCGGGGCGTCCACCTCAAGCGCGGCTCGGACACGTTGTGCCTGTACTGCCACGGCTTCATGAGCCACAAGAACCTCAAGGCGGTGCCGGGCTTTGTTGAGCGGCTGGCCGAGCGCTACGATGCCGCGGCCTTCGACTTTCGCGGCCACGGCGAGAGCGACGGCGTCTGTACCTTCACCGTGCGTGAGGTGCTGGACGTGGATGCCGTCGTGGACTTCATGCGCGGCCAGGGCTACCGCACCATCATCCTGGTTGGCAGCAGCATGGGCGGCGCGACGGTCATCCGCTACGGCGCGCTGTACGACAAGGTCGAGGGCATCGTGACCATCGGCGCGTTCGCCGACTTCACCCAGTTCCTGTATCCCTCGACGCGCCTGTCGCTGGACCTGGCCTTCAACCATCCCATCGGGCCGCACTACACGCGGCTGCTGCGCAACACGCGCCTCGGCGCGTTGGAGGCGGACATCCCGCAGCCCCTCGACCTCATCGACCAGATTGAGGAGCCGACGCTGTTCATCCATGGGGAATGGGATTTGCTTGTCCATCCCAAGGAGGCGCGGCTGCTCCACGAGCGCGCCCGCCCGCCCAAGCAACTCGTCGTCGTGCCCCGCACCGGCCACGACATGCCGCTGCTGACGCGGAGCACGAGGGACTTGATCGCGGCGTGGGTAGAGGAAACAGTCGGACGGAAGAATTAGGAATTAAGAAGGATGAATTAGGAGGAAACGAGGGGGGATGATGGCAGAAACACGGCTGGTGGTGCGGGAGCGGCGCGAGGAGGACTTGCGGCAGTGGACCAAGCTGTTCGCGCTACGCATCATCCGCCTCTTTGGCGCGCTGCCGCCCCGCAAGGACGCGCAGATTCTCGGCCAGCAGGTGCTGCGCTCAGGAACGTCCGTGGGCGCCAACTACCGAGAAGCCTATCGGGCGCGGTCGGATGCCGAGTTCCTGGCGAAGATGGGCGACTCGTTGAAGGAACTGGAGGAGACAGCGTACTGGTTGGAACTGCTGAGCGAGGGTAACATCCTACCGTCGGGCCAAGTCGCCCCGCTCCTGGACGAAACGGGTCAACTTACCGCCATCTTCGTCGCCATCATCAAGCACAAGAAAGCCAACATGACCCATAATTCCTAATTCCTCCTTCCTAATTGCCAAGAGAGGTGTCACATGATTGAACTAGATCGTCGCTCGGCGGTCGAGCAACGAGAGAAAGAGTGGGAGGAGAAGACCCTCCAGCCGGCTCTCGCGCGCGGCGGGGAGCGCCAGGCCGAGTTCGTCACCACGTCGGGCATGCCCATCCACCGCCTCTACAGCCCGGCCGACCTCAAGGACAGCGACTTCGAGACCGACATCGGCTGGCCGGGCGAGTTCCCCTTCACGCGCGGCATCCACCCGACGATGCATCGCGGCAAGCTGTGGACGATGCGCATGTTCGCCGGCTTCGGGACCGCCGAGGAGACGAACCGGCGCTTCAAGTACCTCCTCCAGCAGGGGCAGACGGGCCTGTCCGTCGCTTTCGACATGCCGACGCTGTACGGCTACGACACCGACGACCCGCTGGTGATTGGCGAGTTCGGCAAGTGCGGCGTCGCCATCGCCTCGCTGGCGGACATGGAAATCCTATTCGACGGCATCCCCCTCGACCAGGTCACGACGTCCATGACCATCAACAGCCCGGCGGCGATGGTGTGGGCCATGTACATCGTGGCCGCCGAGAAGCAAGGCGTGCCGATGGCCCAGTTGGCGGGGACGATCCAGAACGACATCCTCAAGGAGTACATCGCCCAGAAAGAGTTCATCTTCCCACCGCACCCGTCGATGCGGCTGGTCGTGGACACGATTGAGTTCGCCAGCCAGCACATGCCCAAGTGGAATCCTATCTCCATCTCGGGCTACCATATCCGCGAGGCCGGCTCGACGGCGGCACAGGAACTGGCCTTCACGCTGGCCGATGGCTTCGAGTACGTCCGCTGGTGCATCGAGCGCGGGATGAACGTCGACGACTTCGCGCCGCGCCTGAGCTTCTTCTTTAATGCCCACAACGACTTCTTTGAGGAGATCGCCAAGTACCGCGCCGCGCGGCGTATCTGGGCGCGCGAGATGCGCGACACCTTCGGCGCGCAGAACCCGCGCTCGTGGTGGCTGCGCTTCCACACCCAGACGGCGGGTGTCTCGCTGACGGCGCAGCAGCCGGAGAACAACATCGTCCGCACGGCCATCCAGGCCCTGGCGGCCGTGCTGGGCGGGACGCAGTCGCTGCACACCAACTCGATGGACGAGGCGCTGGCCCTGCCGTCCGAGTTGGCGGTGCGCATCGCGCTGCGCACGCAGCAGATCATCGCCCACGAGAGCGGCGTCACTAACACTGTGGACCCGCTGGGCGGCTCGTGGGCCGTCGAGGCGCTGACGGACGAGATGGAGCGCCAGGCGCGCCAGATCTTTAGCGAGATCGAGACGCTGGGTGGCGTCATCCCGGCTCTGGAGGGAGGCTACTTCCAACGCGCCATCGCCGACGCCGCAGCGCGCTACCAGACCGAGATCGACACCCATCAGCGCACGGTCGTCGGCGTCAACGATTACGTCAGCGACGAGCCGTTGCAGATTCCCATCCTGGACATGAACCCCCAGGGCTACGAGGTCCAGGTCCAGCGCCTGGACCGGGTGCGCCGCGAGCGCGACCAGGACACGGTGCGGCTGCGCCTGGAGCAGCTCCGCAACGCCGCCGAGGGGGACGAAAATTTGATGCCCTTCCTGCTGGACGCCGTGCGCGCCTATGCCACCCTGGGCGAGATG
Source organism: uncultured Anaerolineales bacterium (assembly GCA_964557745.1). Taxonomy (GTDB): domain Bacteria; phylum Chloroflexota; class Anaerolineae; order Epilineales; family JAHCIE01; genus JAHCIE01. Next base: position 6,149 of record CAZLBQ010000170.1, on the reverse strand, counting down.
ATGGGCGTCCTGCGCCAGGTCTTCGGCGAGTACATGGAACCGACTATTGTTTAGGAGAGTCGAGATGCCTGAAGTGAAAACCACCTCGCCGACTGTTACACGCGAACTGGTCATTGAACTAGCCAAGACGATGCCGGAAGATAAGCTAGCATCCTGGTACGACTATGGCCTGTTCATCCAGTCTCGTGTGGGAGACCTGCATCAGGCCGCGAATGAGGCAGGCGAGCAGGAACTCGTGGAAGAATTCGCCATGTGGGAAGCCGCCAGCGACGAGGATTGGCTGAAAATGGAGCGTCTTCTGGAGGACGAGGTCAATGGCGCGGGGTGATGTGCTGCTCGTCGATCTGCCGACCAGCAACCGGCGCGAACAGAGCGGACGACGGCCCGCTGTGGCAGTGCAGACTGACGTAGCGGGTGAGCCGCTGCTGATGATCGCTCCGATCACCTCCAACTTGAAAGCCCTTCGCTTTGCATTCACCGTTCAGGTGGAGCCGTCACCGACCAACGGTTTGACGTTGCCCTCCGTCGTTCTAGTCTTCCAGATGCGAGCCATCGACAAGGCGCGCATTGTGCGCCGCATCGGGCAACTGTCCGACGAGGACATGACGCGCGTCGACGCGGAAATATGGCGGATGCTCAGGCCATCGGGTTGAGCCTCAGCAATAAGGAACAATATGGCGATTAGCCCTCTCACCTACGCCCGCGCCCACCGCGACCAGGCCCTGGAGCAGCTCAAGGACTGGCTCGCCATCCCCAGCCTCAGCGTCCTGCCGGACCACGCCGCCGACGTCCAGCGCGCGGCCGAGTGGCTGGCCGACGACCTGCGCGCCGCCGGCCTGGAGAACGTCGAGGTCATGGCGACGGCGGGGCACCCTGTCGTCTATGCCGACTGGCTGCACGCAGCGGGCAAGCCAACCGTCCTCTTCTACGGCCACTACGACGTCCAGCCCGTCAAGCCCGACGAGTGGGCGTCGCCGCCCTTTGAGCCGACCGTCCGCAAGGGTAAGCTCTACGCGCGCGGGGCGGCCGACGACAAGGGCCAGACCTTTATCCACGTCAAGGCCGTCGAGGCCTATCTCAAGACGACGGGCGCGCTGCCCGTCAACGTCAAGTTCATGATCGAGGGCGAGGAGGAGGTGGGCAGCCGCAGCCTGCCGCCCTTCCTGGCCGCCCACGCCGACCGCCTCCAGGCCGACACGATTGTCATCTCCGACACGCCCTGGGTTGGCCCCGGCGTACCGACCATCGGCGTCGGGCTGCGGGGCGGGGCGGGGGTCGACGTCGAGATTCACGGCCCGGCCCACGACCTGCACTCCGGCCTGCACGGCGGCGCGGTCGAGAACCCGCTGCACGTTGCGGCGCGTATCGTCGCCGCGCTCCACGACGCCGAGGGCTGCGTGGCCGTGCCGGGCTTCTACGACCAGGTCCGCGCCCTGACGCCCGACGAGCGGGCCGAGATGGCGCGCATCCCGCTGAGCGACGAGCAGGTGCTGGCCGAGACGGGCGCGCCGCGCCTGTGGGGGGAGGCGGGCTACACCGTCCTGGAGCGCATGGGAGCGCGGCCGACGGTGGATGTCCTCAAGCTGGTGGGCGGCGGCGACGCGGCGGCGGTCCCGTCGTTCGCCCGGCTGCGCATCGCGGCGCGGCTGGTCCCCGACCAGGACCCGGCGGACATCGCCGAGCGGCTGCGCCAGTTTGTGCTGGACCACACGCCGGATACCGTGCAGGCTAAGATCACTCGCGTCAACGCCGGCTCGCCGCCCGTCCTCATCGACCCCAACACGCCGGGCCTCAAGTCGGCGCAGCAGGCGCTCAAGACGACGTTTGGCAAGGAGCCGGTTTTCGCTCGCATCGGCGGCGGCATCCCGGTCGTGCTCATGTTCCAGCGGGCGCTCCAACGGCCAAGCCTGCTGGTCGGCTTTGGCCTGCCCGACGACGGGCTGCATGGGCCGAACGAGAAGTTCGACCTGCGCCAGTTCTACGGCGGCATCGAGACGTCGATTCGGTTTCTGAAGAACTTCGCGGCGGAACAGGTGGGGCAAGATTAGTGGTGGACTAGAGTGCTTTTGACCGTCACCCCGAGCGGAGCGAAGGGTCTCCTCTGGGGACGCTGGCAGAGCAGATGCCTCCTGCGTCGGCATGACCGTCCTCAGAGTTCTTGCTGCGGCGAGCCGGTTGTACAGCGCGCGGGCCGCCTGGGGCGTAACCTTGTTCTGGACGGTGACGTGGGCCGGTAGGAAGTTGCGCTCCGGCGGAAAGTGCGCCTGCCTGAGCGCGTCGAGGGTCTGGGCCACGCTGGGATCAAGGTGGAGGGTGAGGATGAAGGGCGACACGTGAAACGTGAGGCGTGTTACGTCAAACGTGAGGCGTGTTACGTGGGACGCGGGGCGAGTTCGGGGCGGGCGCGGGCGAGCAGCCAGCCGCCGACCAGAAGGGCCGCGCCGAGCGCCAGAAAGCCCAGGTCGTAGGCCAGTTGGTCCGGACCGGAGCGGACGTGGTGGATGCCCAGGATGTGGTGGTCGATGATGCCCTCGACCAGGTTGAAGATGCCCCAGCCCATAGCGACGGCCCCGACAAAAACGCGCCCCGACCAGGCCGCGTCGCGGCGCTGGCCGACGCGCCACAGCATGGCGATGCCGACGACTGTCAGGATCAACGTCCCGACGTGAAACAGGCCGTCCCACAGTGTGTTGACCTGGAGATTGGCGACGCTGTCGGGCGGGTAGCCGGCGCTGGTCAGCATGTGGTGCCACTGGAGAACCTGGTGCAGCAGAATGCCGTCGACGAAACCGCCCACACCGAGACCAATGACGAGTCCCGCCTGCCGCAACGGTGAATAGCGCGCTTGAGCCTGCATCTTACCTCGCTTCGTGCTGTGGCTAGCGCCGTCATCAGCAAGACGCATGCTCAGAGCGTTTATGGCGTCCACTAAGCAGTGATTATGCCCTCCGCACCCTCAGGTACCGTCACCCTCCTCTTCACCGACATTGAAGGCTCGACGCGGCTGCTGCAGCGCCTCGGCGACCGCTACGTCGACCTGCTCATGCGGCATCACGCCATCCTGCGCGACGCCATTGCCGCGTGGGGCGGCTACGAGGTCGATACCCAGGGCGACGCGTTTTTCATCGCCTTCCCGTCGGCCCGCCAGGCCCTGCGCGCGGCGGTGCAGGCGCAGAGACAAATCATCAACTACCAATTGACAGTTGACGGTTCCCCGATTGAGTTACGTGTCCGCATGGGCCTCCACACGGGAGAGCCGACCCTCACTGACGGCCTGTACATTGGCATGGACGTTCACCGCGCGTCACGCGTCGCGTCAGCCGGGCATGGCGGCCAGGTGCTCCTGTCCCAGACGACGTTCGATCTCGTCGCCGGTGAGCTGCCCGACGGGGTCGGCCTGCGCGACCTGGGCGAGCACCGCCTGAAGGACATGCAAGGACCGCAGCGGCTCTACCAGCTCGTCATCGACGGCCTGGCAGCAGAGTTCCCGCCGCTCAAGACCCTGGCCGTACGCCCCAACAATCTGCCCGGCCAGCCGACACCGCTGGTCGGGCGGGAGCGCGAGATCGCCCAACTGCGCGAACTGCTCCAGCGCCCGGATCTTCGCGTCGTGACGCTCACCGGCCCCGGCGGCACGGGCAAGACGCGCCTCGCCGTGCAGGTCGCGGCGGACGCGCTGGACGACTATCGCGACGGCGCGTTCTTCGTGCCCCTGGCGCCGGTGACGGATCCGGCGCTCGTGCCCTCCACCATTGCCCAGGCCCTCGACATCAAGGAGACGGGTGAGCAGCCCATCCTCGACGCGCTCCAGGCGGCGCTGCGCGACCGTCACATGCTGCTCGTCCTGGACAACTTCGAGCAGGTCATCGCCGCTGCGCCCTTTGTGGCGCGTCTGCTGGCGCACGCGCCCCGCCTGACCGTCCTGGCGACCAGCCGCATCACGCTGCGGCTGCGCGGCGAGCAGGAATTCCCGGTCCCGCCCCTGGCGCTACCGCCGCGAGGCGAGCGCCGACTGCCGACGGTCGACCAGCGGCGGGCGATGGGCGACCGAGACGCCAGCGTGGCCCAGGCTGCCAGCGTCACCCAGTATGCCGCCGTGGAGTTGTTCATCCAGCGCGCCGTCGCCGTCCAGCCCAGCTTCCGCGTCGATAATGACACCGCGCCCACGGTGGCGGAGATCTGTTATCGCCTCGACGGCCTGCCGCTGGCGATTGAACTGGCGGCGGCGCGGGTCAAGTTGCTGCCGCCCCGGGCGATGCTGAACCGTCTGGAGAACCGCCTCAAGCTACTGACGGGCGGCCCACGCGACCTGCCGGCCCGGCAGCAGACCCTGCGCGCCGCCATCGACTGGAGCCACGACCTGCTGAGCGACGAGGAAAAAATCCTCTTGCGCCGCCTGGCCGTCTTTGTCGGCGGCTGGACACTCGAGGCCGCTGAAGCAGTGGTCAGTGGGCAGGGGCCAGGGGCCAGTGGGCAGTCAGCGGTGGCAGAGGACAGGGTGAAGGTTGAAAGGCCAGCCGAAGATAACCTGCAACCTGCAACCTCCAACCTTCAACCCCTCGCCACGGATGTGCTCGACGGTCTGGAAGCCCTGGTGACGCAGAGCCTGGTGCGGCAGGTGGAGACGGCCGAGGGGGATGTACGGTTTGGGATGCTGGAGACCATCCGCGAGTACGCGCTGGAGCGGCTCGCTGAGAGCGGGGAGGCCGACGCGCTCAAGGCACGGCACGCTGCCATGTTCTTGGCCCTGGCCGAGGAGGCGGAGCCGCAACTACGCGGCGCGGACGGGGAGACATGGCTGAAGCGTCTCGAAGCCGAGCACGACAACCTGCGGGCGGTATTCGAGTGGACCCGCGAGACACCAGGGGCGCGGGGCGAGACCGCGCTGCGGTTGGGCTGCGCGCTGTGGAAGTTCTGGCATATTCGCGGGCACCTCAGTGAAGGTCAGCGCCAACTCGCCGATGTGCTAACCCGCCTCGACACCCAGGCGGCGAGCCAACGCCGAGCGCGGGCGCTGCAAGGCGCGGGGGTGATGGCCTATCTGCAAGGGGGGTATGCCGAGGCGCGCCGCTTGTGGGAGGCCGGGCAGGCGGTGTGCGCCGCGCTCGGCGACCAGCGGGGGAGCGCCGACGCGCTGCACAACCTGGGCGCCCTGGCCTGGTCACAGGGCGACACGGCCGAGGCGCGGCGGCTGTGGGAGGCCAGCCTGACGCTCAAACGGGCGCTGGGGGACCAGTGGGGCATCTCAGATTCGCTCAGTAATCTGGCGCTGATTGCGCATCAGCAGGGCCGACTGGACGATGCCCAGGCCATGCTTGAGGAAGCCCTCGGCATCATGCAGGCGATTGGCGACCGCTGGGGCGCGGCAATCCGTCTCGGCAACCTGGGCATGGTGGCCCGTTCACAGGGGCGCTATGCCGAGGCCCGCGCCTTGTACGAGCAGAGTCTCGCGCTGACGCGCGCCCTGGGGGACATCCAGAGCGCCGCCGACAAGCTGAACGGCCTGGGCGCGGTGGCGTTCAGTGAGGGCGACTACGACGCGGCGCGGCGCTACTACCACGAGAGTCTTGCCCTGGCCGAGGAGGTCGGCGACCAGGAAATGAAGGCCAACGCCCTGCATGGGCTGGGCGCGACGGCGCAACGGCAGGCGCAGACGGAGGCCGCTCTGGCCTATCTGCGCGAGAGTCTCACCATCCGCCGCGCCCTGGGCGACCGGCGGGGCCTGGCCGAGGTCTTGCATGAACTCGGCGAGACTCTCATGGCGGCCGGCCAGGGGCTTGCCGCCCAGCCCCTCTTGGAGGAGAGCCTGGCGGTGGGCCAGGCCATCGACGCGCCCGCGATTGTTGCCGCGGCGCAACGCGGTCTCGCGGCGCTCGCCGCGCAGACACCATCCGGGGACGAACCATGACCACCCTTCTCATCGCCACCAACAACCAGGGCAAGCTCGCCGAGTTGCGCGACCTGCTCGCTGACCTGCCGCTGACCCTTGTGACGCTGAACGAGGTCGGGATCGACTTCGCCGTCGAGGAGACGGGCGCGACGTTCGCGGCGAACGCCATCCTCAAGGCTGAGCAGTACGCGCAGGCGGCGGGCCTGTGGACGCTGGCCGACGACTCGGGGCTGGAGGTGGACGCGCTGGGCGGCGCGCC
>CAZLBQ010000169.1:0-11669 GCA_964557745.1 uncultured Anaerolineales bacterium | reverse complement strand
AACACGACCAGGGCGATGAGCTTGCGAGTCAGGTTCATACGGGTTATCTCCTCCAACGAAAAACAGTCGGCGTGCATTGTAGCACACGCCGACCGCTTCCGCAAACCGGCCATCAAGCCGCCGCCCCTGAACGCCGCCCGCCGCCGCTGGGCCATGCCGAGCGATCCCTATTCGCGTCCATCCGCCTTCATCGGCGGTAAATAACGACAGGAGCCAGGGGACACCCTTGGCTCCTGTTCACCCCTTTATGCGCGTTTTGTCGTTTCGCTAGGGTTTGCCGTCCCAATCGCCGGCGATGGGGTCATCCCCCGCGCCTCCCAGAGCGAAGACAATGTCCGCGACTCCCGTTGTGTTCGAGTTACGGAGATAGAACATGCCGTTCCGATAGATGCCTATCGTTGTTGTCCCATTCCCATCCCAGTCGCCCACGATAGGCTTATCATTCGGCTGACCGTAGTCTAGCTCCTTATCCGCCCACCCGCTTGTATTCTGGTACTTCAGGTACAGGTGCCCGTTCGTGGGGCGGAACACCCCAGTTGTGGCGAACCCCTGCCCCGTCCAGTCGCCCGCGATAGGCTTGTCCCCCGGGTTGCCCAGGCTAAACGTCATCTCCGGCGCACCAGCCGTGTTCGCGTTGCGCAGATAGAACATACCATTGCGGTAGATACCTATGGTGTCGACCCCATCTCCATTCCAATCACCCACGATAGGCAAATCACCCGCCTGCCCAAAGGCGACAGTGATATCCGCGATGCCCGTCGTATTGGAATTGCGCAGGTAGAATATACCGTTGCGGTAAATTCCGATCGTGTCAACCCCATCGCCATTCCAGTCACCGGCGATGCCTACATCGCCCGGCACACCGTAGTCGAGTTCAAGGTCAGCCCAGCCAGTCGTGTTCTGGTTCTTGAGGTAGAGATGGCCGTTCGTATTGCGATAGACGCCGGTCGTGGTCGGGTTCCGCTTGGGCGGCGTTGCCGTCGGCGTCGGCGTTGGGCTGCTGCCTCCCCCACTTAGCGCCGCCTGGACGGCAGCCAGTGCGCTCACCTTGCCATAGCCCCAGATGTTGTTAGAGCGCCCGCCGTTCGTATAGCCACAACTTGGGTCATTGACCTGCCCTGACGACGTGCGCAGGATGTTCTCCGTCGCGGCCACCTGGCCGTTCAGCGACGGCTTGGCGGCCCACATCAGGGCAACGATACCGGCCACGTGGGGCGCGGCCATGGAGGTGCCCATCATCCCGCCGTACGTGCCGTCTTTCAGCGAAGATACAACATTCGTGCCTGGCGCCGCGACGTCTGGCTTAGCGCGGTTGCTGCCATCGACGGTGACAGCGCCCAGACTAGCCCAGGTTGGAACACTGCCCAGGTTGTTATAGGCCGTCACGGTGAACGACTCGGCGTACAGCGCGGGAGGGGTATTGATCGTACCGCACACACCGGCGCTGCCGCCGTTGCCGGCAGCCGCGATGAACATGATACCCGCTGCACGGACATTGGCGACCGCTGTCTGGAGGGTCTGCCAGGAGCAGCCCTCGTTACTCGGACAATCCCACGAATTGTTGATGACATCCGCGCCCAGGCTCGGTACCCCGTCCGTCGCTGGGTTCCCGCCAATGGGGAAGGGGGCGATCATGAACTGCATGCAGGCCGTGTACAGGCTGGGCGAGCCGACCCCGGCATTCATGTTGCGGCAGGCAATGAACTTGGCGTCCGGCGCGACACCGATGTTATAGTCAGGCGCCTGGCCGACCATGGTGCCGGTGGTATGGGTGCCGTGGTTGTCGTCATCCAGCGGTGCGCTGGTATTGGCGACCGGGTCGTACCAGTTGTAGTTGTGGTTGGCCGACGTCCCGTTCCAGCCTCGGTAGCGGCTCTTGAGCGCCGGGTGGTCCCAGCGCACACCGGTATCGGCGCTGCCCACAACCACGCCCGTGCCCCGTGTGTACTGGCTCCACACCTGCGGCGCCTTGACTTCGTCAATATTCCACTGCCCGGCCGATTGCGCCAGCGGCGCCTCCGGTGCGCCCAGCTTGGCCTTGACCTTCGGGTTGGCGTCGAGGTGCGCCACATCGAGACGCTGCGCTAGCTTCTCGGCCAGCGCCCGGTCGCCCTTCTCGACGAGAACCTGATTGACGAGATAGAACGATGTCGCGTCAGCGCCCTGCTGCTTCGCCAGAGCGAGGATTGGCCCTTGCGTGGCTTGGGCTGTGGCGACGAGTTGCTTGTAGACGAACTCGGCTTTCGACTTCCGGTCGCTAAACGCCGCCGTCCCTGACAGGTCCGCCTGCTCATGCAAGACAACGATGAATTCCGCTTGCCCTTTGCTATCCAATGCTTCTTTTACCAGCGGCGCAATTTTGACCGCCCAATCTTTATCAGTCGTTGGTCCCTGAGCGCCAGCCGGGACAGCCAACCAGAAGACCGCGAGCACGAGCAGCCCCATTAGTACACCGATGCGACGGCCCATAGTTCGGTTTACCTCTCTAGAGTATCAAGGGGCGTTTGGCCTGAACATAGGCCCAGCAGCGCCACGACGCATTGTCGTCCTATTCAGCTTACCAAACGCACATTTCAGCGCCTATTACGACTTTCAGAGAATTGGTGACTAGGCGGCATAAACACGTCATCCCCTTAGATATTGGAGGGGGCTGTCGTTAAGCTGCTTACCACCTTACAACGACATGTGGCTGACAATCGTCCAACATTCCGCCATCGTGACCAACACCGTGCTCATGCCAATTTGGTCGGTTTTCGAACGCCAAGCCCCTTTTGCCGCTCCTCCACCACAACAAGAAATCAACCTCAGTATACCATGACTCCGCCCCAGCGGGCAAACGCCCCTTGTATCCTGACAAACAGTATTAAGCAATAACGGTGCCTAAACGCGCCAACACCGTCGATGCGCGTATCGACGGTGTTGGCGCGAAAGGGTGGGTTATGAGGCTAGGGCTGCCAGCGGACGACCGGCTTGCGAGCGGCGGCAACATCGTCCGGACGGCCAATCGGTGTGGTGTGGGGGGCCTCTTTGACTAAGTCGGGTGTCTCCTCGGCTTCGCGGGCAATGCGCTCCATCGTGGCCACAAAGTGATCGAGGGTCTGGCGCGTCTCGGTCTCGGTCGGCTCGATCATCAGGGCTTCTTCGACAATGAGGGGGAAATACACCGTGGGGGGGTGAATGCCGAAATCGACCAGTCGCTTCGCTATGTCCAGTGTACGCACGCCAAGCTTGGCCTGCCGCCGTCCGGAGAAGACGACCTCGTGCTTGCAGACGCGGGCGTAGGGGAGGTCGTAGACACCGGTGAGCCGCGCGCGGATGTAGTTGGCGTTGAGGACGGCGTTCTCGCTGACCGCACGCAGGCCGTGAGCGCCCAGGCTGCGCAGATAGGCGTAGCCGCGCACGGCGTTGCCGAAGTTGCCATAGAAGGCGCGCACGCGGCCGATACTCTGCGGGCGGTCATAGTCGAGATAGTATTGCGGTCCGTTGGGTGTATCGCGCTTGGCGACTACCGGGGCGGGGAGGAAGGGGGCCAGCTTGGCGGCTACCGCCGTACCGCCCGCGCCTGGGCCGCCACCGCCGTGGGGCACGCTGAATGTCTTATGTAAATTATAGTGCAGCACGTCGCAGCCCAGGTCGCCAGGGCGGGCGATGCCGAGCATGGCGTTCATATTGGCGCCGTCGCAGTAGACCAGCCCGCCGCGCTCGTGGACCAGCGCCGTGACGTCCTGGATGCGCTCCTCGAACAGGCCAAGGGTGTTGGGGTTGGTGAGCATGATGGCGGCGACGGTGTCGTCCATCTCGCGCTCGAGCGCGTCGAAGTCCAGGTTGCCGCGACTGTCGGTGGGCAGGTGGGTCACGGTGCAGCCGACCATGGCCGCCGTGGCCGGGTTGGTGCCGTGCGCCGAGTCGGGGACGAGGACGCGGGTGCGGCGTGTGTCGCCGTTGGCGCGGTGATAGGCCATGATGATCAGGACGCCGGTCAGCTCGCCGTGGGCGCCGGCCGAGGGCTGGAGCGTGACGCCAGGCAGGCCGGCGATCTCGCCCAGGTTGGTCTGCAACTCGTACATCATGCGCAGCGCGCCCTGAGCCGTCGCTTCGGGCTGGTAGGGGTGCAACTGGAGGAAGCCGGTGAGGCCCGCCGCCCAGTCGTTGACCTTCGGGTTGTACTTCATGGTGCACGAGCCGAGGGGGTAGAAGTTCGTGTCGACGCTGAAGTTGAGTTGCGACAGGCGGGTGAAGTGGCGTACGACCTGGATCTCGCTGACTTCAGGCAGCGGCAGGTCGGCGCGCCGCAAATCGTCGGGCAGGTCGGCGGCCGGCACGTCTAGCTCGGCGGGCAGGCGGCCGGGGTTGTGGCCCGGCGCATTCATCTCGAAGAGCAGAGGCTCGATAACTGTTTCGCTAGTTGTCTCACGAGTCAGCATTGGTTTCTCCCGCAGCAGGTGTAGCGGATGATAATGATTGGCGTAGGTCACGCAAAAGTTCGTCTAGCCAGGCGGCCTCCTCCGCCGTGAGGGGCGGCGGGGGCGGCGGTTGGCGATAATCGATGTCGCTGGCGTAGCCCGCGCGGTCATAGACCATGCGGACGGCGCGTCCCAGGTCCAGCGGGACGGGCGGGTCGGGCGCCAGCAGCGGAATGGGCAGTACGGGCAGGCGGTCGGCCAGGCCGATGCTCCACACGTCGGCGCGCGGGCGACGGTCGCCCGGACTGATGACGACGGTGTAGGGCGTGGGCGACGGCGGCGGGTCCAGGGGGACGCGCTCGCCCCCGCGCAGCAGGTCAATCTCGATCAGATGAACCGACGACCGCAGCAACTCGCGCCGCTTGCGCAGGTACTCCTCGCGGCTGTCGCTGCCCCGCCGCTTATTGACGGGCGAGAGTATCTCGATGACAGCGACGAGGCGCTGCTCGGCCACCGCCCGCACCTCGACCCGCGTCAGGCGCAACGCCGCTTCGACGGGGTTGCTGGTGGTTGTCGTGGCCGGGGTGAAGTCGAGCACGGCTACCCCGACTGCGCCGCGTGGCGGCTGCACTTGCGTAACCCGCACGTCCGGATAGAAGACCTGCGGGCGGCCGATCTCGACGGCGTCGAAGACGGTGTAGGCCGTCAGGCGCGCCACGTAGCGCGGCTGGACTTGGCGGTTCAGTAGCTCCTGAAGCACGGGCGCTAGATTGTTGTGGAAGTCCGGCCACAGGTCCGTGCGCTCCAGGTACGGGTCCATGCCGGGGAAGGGCGACGGCATCAGCCACCTCTGACCAGTCGGCCGCTACGCCAGCGCCGCGACCAAGCGGTCGATCTGGTCGCGCGTGTTCATCTCGGTGACGGCCCACAGGCTCGCGCCCTGCAATTCGGGATAGCGCTGGCCCAGGTCGTAACCGCCCAGAATCTTCTTGTCCAACAGCGTGCGCTGGACGTCCGCGACGGGACGCGGGCCGCGCAGGGTGAACTCCTTGAAGAAGGGGCCGTCGAAGACCAGTTCGTAGCCCGGCAGGGCGGCCAGCGCGTGGGCCGCGTAGTGGGCGCGGTGATAGCTGAGTTCGGCGGCGCGCTTGAGGCCCGCCTTGCCCATCGCGGCCAGGTAGACCGTCGCGGCCAGGGCGACCAGCGCCTCGTTGGTGCAGATGTTGGACGTCGCCTTCTCGCGGCGGATGTGCTGCTCGCGCGCCTGGAGGGTCATGACAAAGGCGCGGCGGCCGTCGTGGTCCGTCGTCTGGCCGATGACGCGGCCCGGTAGTTGGCGGACGTGCTTCATCTGAGTGGCGAACAGGCCCAGGTAGGGGCCGCCGAAGTAGGGCGGCAGGCTGATGGACTGGCCCTCGCCGACCACGATGTCGACGTCGAACTCGCCCGGCGCCTTGAGTAAGCCGAGCGCGATGGGGTCGACGCTGACGACGACGAGCGCGCCGGCGCGGTGGGCGATGTCGACAATGGGGGCCAGGTCTTCGATGACGCCGAAGAAGTTGGGGTACTGGACGGCGACGCAGGCCGTCTCGTTGTTCACCACGCGGCGCAGCGCATCCAGGTCCAGGCGGCCGGCTGGCGTGTAGCCGACGGTCTCGATGGGGAGGTTGAGGGACTTGGTGTACGTCGTGACGACGTCACGGTACTCGGGATGGATCGACTGGGCCAGGACGAGATTGTCGCGGCGGGTGATGCGGGCCGCCATGAGCGCGGCCTCGGCGAGGGCGGTCGAGCCATCGTACATGGAGGCGTTGGCGACCTCCATGCCGGTCAACTGGCAGACCATCGTCTGGTACTCGTAGATGGCCGTCAACGTGCCCTGGCTGACCTCAGGCTGGTAGGGCGTGTAGGCGGTGTAGAACTCGCCGCGCATGATGGTGTGCATGACGACAGGCGGGATGTAGTGGTTGTAGGCGCCCGCGCCCAGGAAGCAGGCGTAGTCGCTCAGGTTGGCGTTGGCGCCCGCCAGCGCCGCCATGTGCTGCTCCAACTCCAACTCGGAGAGGGCGGGCGGCAGGTTGAGCGTCGGGAAGCGCTTGTCGGCGGGCACGTCGGCGAACAAGTCCGCGATGGCCCCGACGCCGATGGTGTCCAACATGGCGGCGCGGTCGACGTCGGTCAGGGGTATAAAGTTCATGAATTGCTCCTAATGATTGGGAATCACTCGAGCGTCAAGCGCGGCGCTCGCGGTGAACCTGGGTATCCGGGTACAGTTGCGCGAACTCGTCGCGCGTGATTTCCATTTTGAGTTCGTCTTGAAAACGCAGGCCGAACGGGAAGCGCCGTCGCGTCCCGCTCTGGCGAAACCCGACCTTGGCGAATGAGCGCTGGGCGCGGTAGTTGTCGGTGTAGGTGTACAAGTGGACGCGCTCGAAGCCTTCGTCCACAAACAGGTGGCGGAGCAGGGTCCGGATGGCGTCCGTCCCGTAGCCCATGCCCCAGTAGGGCTTCTCGCCGAGGACGACGCCGAGCGTCGCGTCGCGGCCACGCGAATCGATGTCGAAGATGCCCAGCCGCCCAATGAGTTCGCCCGTCTCGGTCAGGATGACGTACACCTGCTGGTCGCGCCGCTGCTGCTCACGGGGGAAGGCCTCTTTGAACTCGGTGAACGGCATGTGGACCGGCATGCCGCCGCTCCAGCGCAGCACCTCGTCGTCGCGCTGCCACTGATACAGGCGCTTCAGCTCGTCCTCGGTAAAGGGCGCGCTGTAGGGCCGCAAGGTCACGCGTTGGCCGTGGAGGACACCCGGCTGGGGGCCAGAATTTCGTCCAGGATTGGTCACAGTTCTCTCTACCGCCTCCCTGATGAAATCGACGCGGCTCAGCGCGCCCGCTTGTAGAAGGGCCGCTTGACCACCTTCGCCGCGACGGGCTGGCCGCGCACCATGACGCTCACCTCCGTCCCCACCGCTGCGCAGTCGGGCCGCACATAGGCCAGGCCGACGGCCTTGCCTAGTGTCGGCGACTGGGTGCCGCTCGTCACGACGCCGACGACCTCGCCGTCCTTGACGACCTCGTAGCCCTGGCGCGGGATACCCCGCCCCACCAGCTCTAGCCCGACCAGCTTCTTGGCCGGTCCCTGGCTCTTGCTCGCCCACAACGGCTCGCGGCCGATGAAGTCACCCTTGTCGAAGTTCACGAAGCGGTTCAGCCCGGCCTCGATGGGGTTGGTCTCGGCATCTAGCTCGTGGCCGTACAGAGGCATGGCCGCTTCCAGGCGCAAGGTGTCGCGGGCGCCCAGCCCGGCCGGCTTGAGGCCGTGCGCCGCCCCAGCGTCGAGGAGCGCCGTCCACAACTGGGGGGCCTGGACCGCCGCGACGAGGAGTTCGAAGCCGTCCTCACCCGTGTACCCCGTGCGCGACACGACGACGGGCAGGCCCGCGACGTGGCCGCTGCGCGCGGTGTAGTAGGGCATCGCGTCCAGGTCGACGTCGGTCAGCGGGCGCAGAATCTCGACGGCGCGCGGCCCCTGGAGGGCCAGCAGGCCGTAGTCGTCGGAGCGGTCGGCCAGGGTCACGTTCAGCCCGCCCACCTGCTGTTGCATCCACTCGAAGTCTTTGTCCTTGTTGGAGGCGTTGACGATGGCCAGGTAGTGGTCCTGGTCGAGGCGGTAGATAATCAGGTCGTCGACTGCGCCTCCCGTCGGGTAGCACATGACGGTGTACTGCGCCTGGCCGTTGGTCAGGGGGTGGGGGTCGTTGGTGACAAGGCGGCTGAGGAAGGCCGTCGCGTCAGGGCCGGTGATTTCGACTTCGCCCATGTGGCTGACGTCGAACAGGCCCGCCGCCTCGCGCACGGCGCGGTGTTCGTCCAGGATGCCGCCCGCGTACTGGACGGGCATATCCCAGCCTCCGAACTCCACCATGCGTGCCCCGAGTTGACGATGCAGGTCATTGAGTGGCGTCTGCTTGAGCGACGCCTGGGGCGACTCGGCCATCGCGCCTCCTTTGGCGATTCCTATTGCCGGGTGTTACTCCACGGATGGGGCGACGTCGGCGGGCGTGTCCACCGCGTCGGGCAGCGTCTCGGGGTGCGGCTCGGCCTGCGGCCAGACCAGCGAGGCGACCACGGAGACGGCCAGGATGGTGGCGATGAGACCCAACGACGCGCCAATGGGAATCTTGTAGATGTCGGTAATCAGCATCTTGACGCCGACGAACATCAGCACCAGCGACAAGCCGTACTTCAGGTAGTGGAACATGCCCATGACACCCGCCAGGGCAAAGAACAGGGCGCGCAGGCCCAGGATGGCGAACACGTTCGACGTGTAGACGATGAACGGGTCGGTGGTAATGGCGAAGATGGCGGGGATGGAGTCGACGGCGAAGATGAGGTCGGTTGTCTCGATCATCACAAGCACGATGAGCAGCGGGGTCGCCATGCGGCGGCCCATCTCGCGCACGAAGAACTTGCCGCCGCGATACTCGGACGTCACCGGGAAGAGGCGGCGCACGAAGTTGACGACAGGGTTGCGGTCGGGGTGGACCTCGGTCTCCCCGCCCCGCGCCATGCGGAAGCCGGTGAAGACGAGGAACGCGCCGAAGACGTAGATGATCCAGTGGAAGTTGTGGATGAGCGCCGCGCCGACGGTGATGAACACACCGCGCATGACGAGCGCGCCCAGGATGCCCCAGAACAGGACCTTGTGCTGGAACTTGGCCGGGACGGCGAAGTAGGAGAAGATGAGCAGGAAGACGAAGATGTTGTCGACGCTGAGCGACTTCTCGATGAGATAGCCGGTCAGGAACTGCAGCGCGACGTCCGACCCCATCGTCCACCACAGCAGGACGTTGAAGCCCAGGGCGAGCGCGATCCAGAACGCGCTGAACAGCAGGGCTTCCTTGACCTTGACCTCGTGCGCGTTGCGGTGGAAGACGAACAGGTCCAGGACCAGCATGACGATGACGAATATGTTAAAGCCAACCCACAGTATCGGTGTTCCCATCTAACGTTTACTCTCCTCGACGTTCAGCGCGCCCATTGCGGCGCCATCCCCTACATTGTATGCGTCGCCGGGCGAAATGTCAACGACCGGTGGGGGCGTCGCCGGGGTAGAGGCCCGCCTCGATGAGGAGTGTTCTTTCCGCCAGACGGTCGGGGTGGTTGAAGCGCAGGAGGTTGACGGTCACGCGCCCAATCGCCGTGAGCGGGACGATGTGGGGCCCCTCCAGTCGGAAGTGGTCTTCCCACTGCTGGCGGCGCGGGTTGAACAGCGGGGTCAACTGATCGGTATCGGGGTCGAGCGAGCCAATGTCACTACCTTTCGCGTTGTTGCAGAAGGGGCAGGCAAGCGCAAGGTTGTGCTCGCCTGATTGCCCACCGTGCTTGCGCGCGATGATGTGCTCGATCTCGAAGCTCAGGAACGAGGCGCGCTGGGGGTAATGACAATACTCGCAGCGACCGTGGGCACGGGTGGCGACAAGTTCACGTAACGCGGCGGGGATGTAATCGCTCACAAGTGCTGCGCGAGGCGGCGGTAGGCGTGGGCTTTGGCCATGCGAACCAGATGCTCCAGCAGCAGGTACCGCTCAAGTTCGGTGGCCTCGTCGACCGTCAGGCCGCCCTGCTTGCTCCGCGCCAGTAATTCGCTGGCGTGGGCTTGCAAGTGCGAGGAGGGACGCAGCTGGAGCACCTGCTCCGGCGTTGGCTGGCTAGTCAGGACTTCAATGATTGTTTGCTCATCCTGGATTTGGGATGAGGCATCGGTCAGCACTTCGCGCAGCCCCCGCTCCAGGACTTCGGGTAAGCGATCCTGTACCTGCTGAAGCTCCTGCCCTAGCTTGTCGGGTACCTGAACGGTAATCTCCATCATAACTGTTATACGCCTCCTGGCAAGGCCAATTATAGCATAGGGCCAGGGCAAAGGCCGAGGCGATGTACCCTGGCCCTAGGTCAACGACCGGGCCAGGTGTAGGTGCGGTCGAGGAGGGGCAAGTACGCATGGTTCGGACAGGCGGCGCTCGTGCGCAGGTTGAAGGTCGTGGTCGACTCGAAGGGGATGGCTTCCGCCGACGGCGTACTCAGCGACAGGGTCTCCGGGTTGAGCGGCAACAGGATGTCGCCACAGATGCCGATGACCTTGAAGGTGACGCTCACGAGAGAGCCATTGCCGTTGTACGCGCCCAGGTTCAGGCGCGCGCCGCCAAACAGAATCTTGCCGGTCTGGTTGTTGGCCTGCCCCTCGCGCGGGTTGGCGATGACGGAGGGCGGGGGCAGCAGGTCGCCGGGGGTGAGCTGGACCAGCGGGCGGTTGGGGTCGGCGTCGAGGACCTGGACGGCGCCGGGGTCAAAGGACCAGCGCAACTCGCCGCCGAAGAAGTCGGTCAGGTTGGCCAGGCGGACGGTGACGGTGACTACGTCGCCCAGGGCATACTGCTCTTTGAGCGGGGTGATGTCTAGACTGGCGAGAGTTACCTGGGGGGCGGCGGGCCGGCGAGGCGCGTCGGGTAGGGACGGCGTGGCGGCGGCGGACGGGCGCGAGACGGCTAGCGTCAGGACGAGCAGACACAGGGCAAGGACAGGCCATAGGGTGCGGGGGGACATCCTACCTCCTTCGGGCATGAGAGTGGGAGCTTCATCGCGGCGGGAGGATGAGGCGTCCAACAGGTGTCGTCATAGACAGAGACGACAATCAGGTGGCAGAAGACACGCGGGGATCTATTCCCAGCTAATAATCCAGACGCACGCCCCGGCCAGCAGGACGGTCGTCACGGCCAGGGCGAACAATTGACCGGGCAGCAGGCCAACGTCACGGGCCGCCCAGAGTAGCACCGCTACCATTGCGACGGCCAGCACGACCCAGGCGGTCAGAAAGGGGTGGCGTTGCGCCAGGCTACGCAGGGAGTCGATCATAGGCAGTCCTCATTCAGCCGTCGGGTCGAGATGGTCTAGCACGTCGGTCAGGCGCTCGATACGCCGCAGTGGGAGGCCCGCGTGCTGCGCTGCGCGGTCGAGCAGCAGGCCGACCATCCCGACCTCGTCAGCGGCGCTGATGTTGGCCGGCTGGTCGTCGATAAAGACGGCTTCGTGGGGCGCGACGCCCGCCGCCGCCAGCGCGCTGTGAGAGATCTCCAGCGCCGGTTTCTCGCAGCCAACGTCGCAGGTGAGCACGAGCGGGTCGAAGCGGTCCAGCACCTGGAGGCGTCGCAAGGGGTCCAGCAGCGAGGGGTAGGCGTTGGACAGCAGGCCGACGCGGTAGCCGCGCGC
>CAZLBQ010000168.1:0-11703 GCA_964557745.1 uncultured Anaerolineales bacterium | reverse complement strand
GACGCCGACGACACCATGGCGGCGGCGGGCCGCAAGGTGCTGCGCTTCCACTTCAAGAAGATGCGCAAGGAGGAGGACGGCGCGCGCAAGGGCAAGGACATCGAGGCCGTCCACGCCATGCGCGTGGCGACGCGCCGCATGCGGGCCGCCCTCACGCTGTTCGCGCCGTACTACCGCCGCAAGGACGTGCGCCAGATGCAGCGCGGCCTGCGCACGACAGCCCGCGCCCTGGGCGGCGTGCGCGACCTGGATGTCTTTCTGGAGCGCGCCGTTGCCTACCGCGACACGCTGCCGGAGGCGCGGCGCGCTAGTCTGGGGCCGATGTTCCAGCACTGGGAGGGGCGGCGCGACGACGCCCGCGACAAGATGATCAAGTGGCTGGACAGCGACGACTTTGCCCAGTTCGAGGACGACTTCGACCGCTTCCTCGACAAGGCGGACGACACGGACCTGGGCGACGGGGTCGAGCCGGTCCTGGTGCGGCACGTTGTCCCGGCCCTCGTCTGGGAGGCGTATGCCCGCGTCCGCGCCTACGACCGCGTCGTCGACGGCGCGCCTATCGACACCCTCCACGCTCTGCGCATCGAGGGCAAGCGGTTGCGCTACACGCTAGAGTTCTTCGCCGAGGACCTGGGGCCGCGCGCCCGCCGCCTCATCGCCACCGTGACCACCATGCAGGACCACCTGGGCGCGCTCCACGACGCCGACGTCGACGCCCTGGCCCTGGCGGACTTCCTCGGCAAGCACGACGGCCGTCCCCATGAGCTGCCAGCGGTGCGCGCCTACTTCACCGCTCGGCTGACGGAGCGAGCGCGGCTGCGCGCCCACTTCGGGCCGGTCTGGCGCTCGGTGAGCGGCCCGGCCTTCCGCCGCGCCCTTGGCCTGGCCGTTGCTGAACTGTAGTGACCATTTTGAAAGGGGACTGGATGTGAAACGCGCGCTCTTTGTCTGGGGCGGTTGGGAAGGCCACGAGCCTGAGCGCTGCACCGCCATCTTCGCTCCGCTGCTCGAACAGGCGGGCTATCAGACCGAAATCTCGGCTACCCTCGACAGTTACCTGGACGTGGACCACCTGCGGTCCATGGACCTCATCGTCCAGACCTGGACCATGGACAGCATCACGAAGGAGCAGTTGAGCGGCTTGCAGGCCGCCGTCCAGAGCGGCGTCGGGTTCGGCGGCTGGCACGGCGGTATGGGCGACTCGTTCCGCCAGAGCACGGACTACCAGTTCATGGTCGGCGGGCAGTGTGTGGCCCACCCCGGCAACATCATCGATTACACCGTCAACATTGTCGACCACGACGACCCCATCACCGCCGGCCTGCCCGACTTCCAGATGCACTCCGAGCAGTACTACATGCACGTCGACCCGTCCAACCAGGTCCTGGCGACGACGACCTTCAGCGGTGAGTACGCGCCGTGGATCGCGGGCACGGTCATGCCCGTCGTGTGGAAGCGGCGCTGGGGCGCGGGCAAGGTCTTCTACTGCTCCCTCGGCCACCAGGCGCGCGACTTCGACGTGCCCGAAGCGTGCGAGATCGTGCGGCGCGGCCTCCTGTGGGCCACGCGCTAGCCCCCACGACTGTCACCCCGGTGAACCGCAGCCCTGAGCCACGCGAAGGGGCAGTGAGGGGTCTCCTCTGGCAACCCTGGCAGAGCACATGCCTCGCTGCGTTCAGCATGACTCACGACTGTCACCCCGAACGGAGTGAGGGGTCTCCTCTGGCCACGTCCCCAGAGCAGATGCCTCCCTCCACTCGGCATGACCCTCAGTCTCATTCCAGGAGATATGGCCTATGGACCCTGTGCGAGTCGGCGTGATTGGCTGCGGCAACATCAGCGCCACCTACCTGCGCGTCATGCCCCAGTTCAGCGTGCTCCAGGTCGCCGCGTGCGCGGATCTCGACCTGGCGCGGGCGCAGCAGCGGGCCGCCGAGTTTGGCGTGCCCCGCGCCTGCAGCGTCGAGGAACTGCTCGCCGACCCGACCATCGAGCTGGTCGTCAACCTGACCATCCCCGCCGCGCATGGCTCGGTCGCCGAGGCGGCGCTGCTGGCCGGCAAGTCGGTGTACAACGAAAAGCCGCTGGCCCTCAACCGGGCCGACGGCCAACGCCTGCTGAGCCTGGCCCAGGAGCGCCGCCTGCGCGTCGGCGCGGCGCCCGACACCTTCCTGGGCGGCGGCCTCCAGACCTGCCGCGCGGTCCTCGACAGCGGCGCGATTGGCGCGCCCGTCGCGGCCACCGCCTTCTTCCTGAACCACGGCCACGAGCACTGGCACCCCGACCCTGCCTTCTACTACCAGCCCGGCGGCGGCCCGATGTTCGACATGGGGCCGTACTACCTGACGGCCCTGGTTAGCCTCATCGGGCCGGTGCGGCGCGTGGCGGCCTCGGCGCGGGCCAGCTTCCCCGAGCGCACCATCACCGCCCGCCCCCGACGAGGTCAGACGGTCCCCGTCACCACGCCGACCCACATCGCCGCCGTGCTCGACTTCGCATCCGGCGCCATTGGCTCGGTCATCACCAGCTTCGACGTCTGGGCGCACAACCTCCCCCGCCTCGAAATCTACGGGACCGAGGGCAGCCTGAGCGTCCCCGACCCCAACGAGTTCAGCGGGCCGGTCCGCGTACGGCGGGCGGGCGAGAGCGAGTGGCGTGACGTCCCGCTGGCCTTTGGCTACACCGAGCAGAGCCGCGGCCTGGGCGTGGCCGACATGGCCTACGGCTTGCGGACGGGTCAGCCCCACCGCGCGAGCGGCGATCTGGCCTACCACGTCCTGGACATCATGCAAGCCACGCTGGAGTCGTCGGCGAGCGGAACCGCCGTCGCGATGACCACCGCCCCCGACAGGCCAGCGCCGCTTGACGGCGACACACCACTGTAAGGCGCCAGAGCCTTTGCGCCTCCTGTGGTGATGAAGTACAATCAGACGGCCCGTCAGGCTAGATCAAGTGGGAATGAGAAGATCAGAATGGGTCAACTTGCCCTGCCTCTAGATGCTGTTGAAGATCAGCGTCCGTCTGTTCAAGCGAACTTTCGGGAGCGGTTGGCGGTACTGCTGCGTCAGGACCTGGACTTCGAGGGCCAGTATGCCCAGCACGCTACGCACAACCTCCACCCTTTTCCGGCCAAGTTTCCGCCCCAGTTGCCGCGCAAGTTCATCCAGGGCCTGACCGAGCCGGGCGACGTCGTTCTCGACCCGATGATGGGGTCAGGGACAACGGTTTTGGAAGCCCACCTGGAAGGCCGGCAGGCCCTCGGCTTCGACATCGACCCCTTAGCGCTCCTGCTCAGCCAGGTGAAGCTGACTCCCTTGCCGCTGGAAGAGGCCCACCAGGCTGGCGCTCACGTTCTGAGCCAGGCTCGCGGCGTGATGGTGCAGCCCGATGCCCTGGAGAAGGCAGTGGCGAGCCGCTTCGATGCCAAGACACGAGCCTTCATTGACTACTGGTTTCCCCCTGCGTCCCAACAGGAGCTCATGGCTCTCGTCCAATCTATCGATACCGTCAGTGATGACGCGGTACGGGCGTTCTTGTCCCTGACCCTGTCGGCTGTCATCATCACCAAGTCCGGGGGCGTTTCGCTGGCGCGCGACCTGGCCCACACACGTCCCCACCGCGTCGAGGGGCTGCCCTGGCGCTCGCCGCTCGCCCTATTCGAGAAGCGGCTCGCCCAGAATCTGGCCTGTTTCCAGCGTATGCAGTGGACGACGCAGCCCGCCAGCGTGCAGTTTGGTAATACTCAATCACTCCCGCTGCCGTCAAATAGCGTCGATCTCATTGTCACCTCGCCCCCCTATGCCTCGAACGCCATCGATTACATGCGCGCGCACAAGTTCTCGCTGGTCTGGCTCGGCTATCCCATCGACACCCTCTCCCAGTGCCGTAAGGAGTGCGTTGGCGGGGAAGCCCTGGATCAGGTCGAGTTTGTACCGTTGCCCGAGGTCACGGAAGAGATCGTAACGCGCCTCGCGGCGAAAGACACCAAGAAGAGCCGGGTGCTGCACCGCTACTACTCGGAGATGACCCGCGTGTTAAGTTCTCTGCTCCGCGTGCTCAAGCCAGGCAAGGCCGCTATTCTCGTCGTCGGCACATCGACCCTCAAAGGGACCGAGACTCACGTCCAGAACTGTCTCGCTGATATTGGGCAGGCGCTCGGCTTTGACGTGGTGGACATTGCCACGCGCAAGATTGACCGCAATCGCCGCATGATGCCTGCCCGCCACGGCCCCAAGGCCACCCAGATCGAAGAGCGGATGCATGAAGAGTATATCATCGGCCTCTACAAACCGAACCACACGGAACCCACCGCATGACGATGCTTGAGTTGCGCCGCGAGTACCACCGCCTGGTCTGCCAACAGATTATGTACGTCAGCGGGGAGGGTATCCCCAAACTCGCTGACAAGGACAGCCAGGCCAGCGTTCGTATCGCTAGAGCCTTGATCCAACGCCTCCACTATCCACTAGCGCCCGAGCCTCTGGCCGAACAAAAGATAGGCGCCATCTTCGAGCAGCGAACACGCGAGTTCTTGCGGACGTCGTTCGCCATGTTGCGCCATCTCCGGCCAGGCAAGTGGCAATTCGAGATCGACAGTGCCGACGATCAACCTCCTAAATCAGGCCGCGCCGCCAGCACCAGGCGTCGCGTCCCCATCTCCAGTTTTGACCAATATCGCCACCTGGCTAATCTGTCGGTGCTCCTCAAGAAAAGCCCGGACCTGGCGGCCATTCTCGGGCGAACTCGATTGCGTGTATCACTTTGCCTTGCCCGAGCTTCGCGCGGCGGTGGCGGAGGTTGGGACGCCAGAGCAGCTCGAACTGCTTACCGACATGATCGACGGCCGGCGCTTGCGCGACATCAGCGATCTCCCGTTCGACCTTGCCACTTGATGTTACACCTGTGGGCGCAGAGAAATTTGTGAAGAAGTTGTGAAACTTATCGAGGTTAGTTCTACGTTAATTCGATGCCATCATAGGATTTAGTCCTCGTCGGTGTGTTTCATAGACGACACTTCTGCGCTTCTGAAATCTCCTGCTTCCCCTGTCCGTGCTTCCTCAGTGACATCTCGCTCTCTAAAGCCATCCTCTGTGAATGCGTAGCCACCCCGACGCTGACTTCAGCGCCTGCTGGTTGCCACGTCAATAGATTAACACTTTCACAACCTCCGTTGACATCGATGGTCATTTGTAATAAACTATGAAATGTAAAGGTTGTAAAATTGAGTTTAGAGAGCCTTACTATGTGCCGGGGGGGACATAGTAAGGGCGCGAGGGGGCGCCACCCGCCTCGTCTCTCGAACTCCACAAGGCATGCCGGCCGCCTCCGGGACAGTTGTTCGAGCCTCTAGGTCTCGAACGTCTAACCTTGTGCCTGGAAGTTGAGGGATAGGGACGTTCACAGCGCGTGTTCTGTCACGTCCTGGCCCACCAACTGGCCAGCCGCATTTCGCTTGCCAGAGGCTCCCCTCCCTCTGGCCTGGAGGACCGCATGTCTCACTGTCGCTGGCGCTTTGTCGCGCGCCCCCTCGTTCTGATTCTGCTGGGCCTGTTCATGCTGCTCGGCCCCGTAGTGGGTCATCTCCCTACGGCCCGCGCCGATACGCCCTACCGCGTCTTCCTGCCCCTGGTCTACAATAACCCGGTCCACATCACCTCGCCGGTGTCGCCGATCACCCGCATCGGCACGCCCTGGCAGTACTTCGATCCCACCGAGGCTAAGGCGGGCCAGATGCTTGTGCGCTGGAAGGCCGACACCAACATCGAGCGCATCGCCCAGGTCAACGGGCAGTACAACGTGCGCGTCGTCGGCAACATCGCGGGCATCGGCGTCCAGGTGCTGGCCGTGCCGCCGGACACGACGACCGACCTGTTGGCGCTGTACGGCAGCCTGCCGGAAGTCGAGTACGCCGAGCCGAACTTTTTGGCCTACGCCCTGCCCGCCGCACCGGCTGGCCCGGTCCTCTCAGCGGCAGACCTAAGGCCCGGCGCGGCGAGCGTCAACGACCCCCAGGCCAACCAGCAGTACAGCCTGAACAAGATGAGCGTCTACGGGGCGTGGGACGTGACCCAGGGCGACGGCGTAGTCATCGGCATCCTCGACACCGGGGCCGACTTCACTCACCCTGACTTGCAGGGCAAGTTCGTCTCGCGCGGCCGCGACTTCATCAATAATGATAACGACGCGACGGACGATCAGGGCCACGGCACCCACGTGTCGGGCATCTCGGCCGGGGCGACGAATAACGGCGTCGGCATCGCCGGCGTCGGCTACAACGCGAAGATTCTGATGGGCAAAGTGCTGTCGGCGTCCGGCTCGGGTGACCACGCCTCCATCGCCAACGGCATTACCTGGGCCGCCGACCAGGGCGTGAAGGTCATCAACATGAGTCTCGGCGGCGCGTATGGCTCGGCGACGCTGGAGAACGCCGTCAACTACGCCTGGAACAAGGGCGTGGTCGTCGTCTGCGCGGCCGGTAACGACAGTACGTCCCAGCCGTTCTACCCGGCGGCCTATGAGAAGTGCATCTCGGTCGTGGCGACGGACCAGAACGACCAGAAGGCCAGCTTTAGCAACTACGGCTCGACGGTGGACGTCAGCGCGCCGGGCGCGAGCATCCTGAGCACGGTACGCGGTGGCCAATACCAGGCCTGGAGCGGGACGAGTATGGCGGCGCCCAACGTGTCGGGCGTGGCCGCCCTCGTCGCCGCCGCCCATCCCGATTGGAGCAACGCTCAGATCCGCAAC
Source organism: uncultured Anaerolineales bacterium (assembly GCA_964557745.1). Taxonomy (GTDB): domain Bacteria; phylum Chloroflexota; class Anaerolineae; order Epilineales; family JAHCIE01; genus JAHCIE01. The sequence continues at coordinate 4,956 of CAZLBQ010000168.1, read as the reverse complement.
GCCTTGGAGACGACAACCGACAATATCGGGAGCGCCAATCTGTTTGGCAAGGGGCGTATCAACGCCGCCCGCGCCGTGGGTAGCAATCCGCCGCCGCCACAGCCCAGCCCCACATCGGCTCCGGGCCAGCCGACGGCGACGCGCGTACCCAGCAATCCCACCGCCACGCCGACGCCGCCTCCGTCCAATGACGACGAGAGCCAGCTCATCGCGCTCATCAACCAGCAGCGCGCCGCGCAGGGGCTGCCCGCGCTCCAGATCGACCAGCGGCTCATGAACGCGGCCGACTTCCACAACCGCTGGATGCTCGACAACAACTGCTTCCTCCACCAGTGCGCTGGCGAGCCGGACCCGTTCCAGCGCATGCGCGACGCGGGCTATCCGCTGCTCAGCGGCTCCGAGAACATCGGCCTGGGCTACCAGACCCCGTCCGACATGGTCGCGGGCTGGATGAACTCGTCGGGCCACCGCGCCAACATCATGGGCAACTGGGTCCATATCGGCTGCGGCCTCCTGCAAGGGCCATCAGGATCGTACACCCAGCGCTACTGGACGTGTGACTTCGCGCGGCCCTCGGGCGCGGTCCCGTCACCGACCCCAACCGCCCCGCCGACCCAGCCGGGGCCGACCGCTGCGCCGCCCGTCACCGCGACGCGCACGCCCACGTCGAGCGTACCGCCGTCGCAGAGCGAGTGGGCGCGCCGCACCCTGGAGGAGATTAACCGCCGCCGCGCGCAGCAAGGCCTCGGGCCTGCCGTCTACAACGGCGCCCTTCAACGCATCGCCGAGGCGTACAGCCAGTTGATGGACGACCAGAAGTGCTTCACCCATTACTGTGTCGGCACGCCCTGGTCGCGCATGCGCGATGGCGGCTATGACGCCGAGGCGTACAGCGAGGTCATTGGGCGCGCCTTCGACACGCCGGAAGCCGAAGTCCAGGGCTGGATGGACAGCCCGGCCCACCGCGATATCATCATGGCCTCAAAGGACGGCTCGCAGATCGAGATGGGCTGCGGCTGGGATAAGACGCTGTTCTACGCGACGTGCGACGTGGGCTTCCGCTCACTCGGCGGCAGCCCAACGCCGACGGCCCTGCCCACCCGTGCCCCCACCTGGACGCCCGTCCCCACCTGGACGCCCACGGCCACGGCGAATATCCCGCCGCCCCCGCTGCCCACCACGGCGACGCCCATTCCGGCGCCGTCGGGTGTGCCCACGGCCACGCCGGTTCCCGGTCAGGTGACACTCGTGCTGACCCCGCCGAGTAACCTGGTGGGCTGGGTGGGCAACACGGGCCTGCCGCAGTGGGGCGCAGGCAACATGTACGCCGGCATCTACAACGGCCAGGTCTACGTCAGCGGCATCCAGTTCAGTCTAGCCGCCGTTCCGGCGGGCCAATCCATCGTCAGCGCCCAACTCGAACTGGTCGGCAAGACGACCGACTTTGTGACGGCGGGCAGCAACGGCATCTGGCGCGCTCAGTGGCTCGACCCGGCCATCGACGGTGTCTTCCCCGGCATCAACTTCGTCCCGCTCCGCAACGCCGTCGTCTACGACACCTTGCTGCCCATCCTGGGTCCGTCTGACCTTGGGACCGGCCGCAAGAGCACCTTCGTCTTCAACGCGGCGCAACTCGCCGCGCTCAACCAGCAGCGTGCCGACTCGGGGCGCATCACGTTCCGTCTCGACGGCCCCGACAACGGCACGACCATCAACGTCATGTCGTGGGAGTCGGGTTATGGGACCGGCAGCCCCGGCCCGACGGTCCGCCCTGTCCTGCGCGTTGTCTACGGCTCGGCCCTGCCCCAGCCGACGGACACGGCGGTCCCGCCGACCGCCACACCCATCCCACCCACGGCGACCTGGACGCCGATCCCACCGACGGCCACGCCGACCTGGACGGCGGTCCCACCGACGTCCACATCCACCTGGACGCCCGTCCCGCCGACGGCGACGGATACGGCGACAGCAATACCGCCGACGGCGACCTGGACGCCAATCCCGCCTGTCGACACGGCGACAGTCGCGCCCTCCGCGACGGCGACGCTCCGGCTACCGACGGCCACGCCGACCGCGACAGACACGCCCATGCCGCCGACGGCGACGCCGACCGCTACCTGGACGCCCGCGCCGCCAACCGACACGCCGGTTCCGTCCCCCACCCCGACTGAGGCGCCGCGTGTGCGGACGGTAGAGCTGGCGCCGCCCAGCAATGGGGTGGGCTGGGTCATCACGCTGGACACGGCCAGCAACCACCTGGGCGACGACGACCTCTTCGCCGGCAAGTGGGGCAGCTACCGCTACTATGGCCTGATCCAATACGCCGTCAGTCATCTACCCGCCGACGCCGTCATCCAGCAGGCCCAACTCATCCTGTACACTCAGACCCGCGAGTATGTCGACGGCGGGACGTGGCAGGTCCAGATGATGGGGCCGGAGGTCGATGCCGGCTTCACGAGCATCACCTTCCCGACGGTGGACAACGCCCCGCTGGTGGGCCTCATCGCTGGCCCAATGGGCGACGCCGACCTGGCGGCTCCTGGCCAGGCCAACGTCCTGACCTTCCAGCCCGAGCGGGTCGCCGCGCTCCAGGAGCGGCTGCGCTCGACGGGCAAGGTCAGCTTCCGTGTCGACGGCCCCACCCCCGACGGCTCGACGTACTCGCTCCAGTCGTGGGATAGCGGCTACGGCCAGGGCGGCCTTGGCCCCGACTTCAAGCCGGTCCTGCGCCTGACGTTCCTGTCGGCGCAGCAGTTGGGGGAGTAGAGGCACAGGATGTCCCCTCATCTCTTGCCCCTCACCCCCTGCCCCTCTCCCCCATGGGGGAGAGGGGCGCGGCAGTTCCCCCCTTCCCCCCATCGTGGGGGAAGGGAATGGGGGATGGGAGCGGTCTGGCGTAAGTCTTGCTCCTTGAAATGCGTCGGATGAGGACAAGGGGGAAGGCGAACCCGTATCAAAATGGACAACCCGGTCGTTGAGTCTTATACTACGGGTAAGTCTCCCGATGAGCCAGTGATTATTATAGAAAGGAGGTAGACCATGATGCTCCGCGACATGACTGTACTGTCCCGTGATACGCGTTCCGCGACTGGCGTGTTCCGTCTGGACGGTCATCGCAAACCGTACTACTTCTTCGCCGTGCGGAACCCGGGTGGCGTCTATCGTGTCCAGCGCGTTTTCCCGTCGGCCCCCGCCGACGCCAGCGCTGCTGTCACGCAGGCCCTCAACGGCGACAGTGACAACCCGCCTGAACGTAGTCGCGGCGAGGCGGCCTCCAGGCGCCGAGCCTCGGGTCTACCTCGCCGCGCCGCCCTCCCCGGCGGAAACATGCGGACTTATCGAGCGGTGGCTTAGCCCACCGCTCGTCTTTTTCCCCCTCTCGTGAAGGAATGTCCATCCGGCGTTAGCAAGTGGCTCCTTGCGCGGCGATAGACCGGCGGTATAATGGAGGCTATGGGCAGCGCCAGCAGAATTGCGCAGACAACCCAGGGCCGCTACACCACCACGCCGCGCACGCTGATCTTCGTCACGCACGGCGACGATGTGCTGCTCGTGCGCGGGGCCGCGCACAAGGGCTGGTGGGCCGGGCGGCTTAACGGCGTTGGCGGCCACATCGAGCGCGACGAGGACGTGCTGACCTCGGCCCGCCGCGAGCTGGTTGAGGAGACCGGCCTGACGGACGTCGAGGACCTGCGTCTGGCCGCCGTCGTCAACGCCGCCCTCGGCGATGCCGGCAACGGTATCATGCTCTTCGTCTTCCTCGCCCGCAGCGTCTCCCGCGTCGTGCGCGAGTCGGACGAGGGGACGCTGGAGTGGATAGCCCGCGCCAGCCTCGACCACCAGCCCGTCATCAACGACCTGCGCCTCCTGCTGCCGCGCCTGCTAGACCGGCCACCGCACGCCCCGCCCCTGTTCGCCCACTACCGGGTGGACGACGCGGGGCGTTTGAGGGTAGAATTCGCGGGCGAACCGCCCGTGAGCCTTGATTTTCCCGTGTCATAAATCGGCAGGCGGCGCCCGCCGACCTGTCTCATCGCGAAAGGAAGCACAAGATGTCTCACGAGACCATTCAAGCTCTGGTTCACGATCTGGCCCCCGCCGCTCACATCGAGCATGGGACGCTGACCGTTGTCGACGAAGCGCAACTGCGCTCGGCGATGGACTGGCTGATCCGCGACGCCGTCTTCGGCCCCAACCCGGTCAAGGCCCTCGCCCGCTGGGTCATCTGGGAGAGCGGCCAGGCCCTCGGCGCGCAGCCCGCGTCCATCAACGATTTCTACATGGCCCGCAGCAAGGGCGCCTATGATGGGTTGACCGTGCCCGCCATGAACATTCGCGGCCTGGCCTACGACTCGATGCGCGCCGCCTTCCGCGCCGCCGTCAAGCGCAACGTGGGCGCCCTCATCTTCGAGATCGCCCGCTCCGAGATGGGCTACTGCGACCTGCGCCCGGCCGAATACACCTCCAACTGTATCGCCGCCGCCCTGCGCGAGGGCTTCCGTGGCCCGCTGTTCATCCAGGGCGACCACTTCCAGTTGAGCCTCAAGAACTACGGCAAGGACCCCGACAAGGAAATGCAGGCCGTCAAGGATCTCATCGACGAGGCGCTGGAGGCTGGTTTCTACAATATCGACATCGACTCCTCGACCCTGGTCGACCTGAGCAAGGAATCGATCTCTGAGCAGCAGGAGAAGAACTACACCCTGGCCGCCGAGCTGTCGGCCTACATCCGCGAGCGCGAGCCGCAGGGCGTGCCCGTCTCGCTGGGTGGTGAGATCGGCGAGGTGGGCGGCCACAACTCCAACGTCAACGAGTTGCGCGCCTTCATGGAGGGCTACAACCGCCTCCTCGAGCAGATGGCCCCGGGCGCGCTCGGCATCTCCAAGATCAGCATCCAGACCGGCACTGCCCACGGCGGCGTGGTCATGGCCGACGGCTCGCTGGCCTCGGTCAAGA
>CAZLBQ010000167.1:0-11722 GCA_964557745.1 uncultured Anaerolineales bacterium | reverse complement strand
GGTAGCACCCCACCGTTACTCGACACCGCTTGGGTAGACACGGCTACTCTCCTGACACCGTATGCTCGCATCTACCGCTATCCCGGCATAAGCGACGAGCCTAGTAGAGCGCAATTCAATCAAGCTGTCGCCGCCGCAGCCTCCCTATACGATTTTGTTCTTTCCCTTCTCCCACTGGAGACTCATCCCGAACCACTCTAGGGTTCGCGCTTGCCTCCCGCCACTGATGTGACATGGCTGCGACTCTCTAGGTTTAGGGGAGCAGGTCGGTGAATGGGTCTCCTTGAGTCACAACGTGAGTTGAGTGGTTTTTATTACGTGATACGGTCGAGACCCTCATCAACCTATGGATAGCCGAGCGTATCATCTCGGGCATATAAACGCTGTTGCTCAGTAACGCAGACCCCCTCGCGATCTGTGTCATCACGAGGGGATCTCCGATTCTCTTCTCGTTATCGGCGTGTTACGCGCGGACGGTTTGCCGTCGCAGGGCCAGGCCGCCGAGGGCCAGAACGACGCCGAGCGCGGCGAGGCTCAACCAGCCGCTCAGCGGGTGGCCGCCGGTCGTCGGCAGCGGGGCCGTCGTCGCCCCTTGCTGCAACTGGATGACGCCGCACAGGACGCGCCCCCCGGAGTTGCCGCTGGGGTCCGTCATCTCGTCATCCGGGTTGGCGTGGATGACCAGCGCGCTGCCGTCGGCGTCAAAGATGTTGCCGGGCGCGCCGTCGACAAAGGTGATGGCCGTGTCCAGGTTGTCGAACGCGCCGCTGCGGTTCGCCCCGATGGTCAGGTTGGGCATGTCACCCGCGTGCGCGCCCTGGGGGTTCTTCGCCCCGTGCTGCTTGTTGGTCGGGTTGAAGTGGCCGCCCGCCGTGGTGAAGTCGGGCGCGTCGCACTTGCCAACCGCGTGGACGTGGATGCCGTGCTGGCCCGGCTCCAGGTCGTTGACCTGGGCCTGGACCCGCACGCCACCGGCTTGCTGGGTAAGAGTCGCCGTACCGTGGGATTTACCGTCCTTGTCCTTGAGGTCGGCGGTCGCCTTCGCGCCCTCGCTGAGGCCCTTCGTGCCGCCTTGCGCGAACGCGGTCCCCGCTAGGGCTAGCAGCAGCGCGAGGACCAGCATGGGGAGAACGAGCCGTTTCATGGAGTACCTCCTGGTTGAGTTAGGCGCCGTAGGCGCACGATGATAGCGTCGCGGGGGCAACTCGTCAACTGCTCCTGGCCGCCCCTCTCCTATGCCAATCGCGTTCCCCCTGTCCCTGGCGCAGGCGCCTCGCGCCATAACTGATAGCCGACGGCTACCCAGGCCAAGCCAAAGGGTAGACCGAGCCAGATGCGGTGATCCTCCGTATTGAAGACCAGCATCAACAGGCCGGCCAGCACAAGCGCCCACGCCAGGGACAGGGTAAGGACACGCGCCTGCCAGGCCGCAATGCCCAGACATACTGTAGCAAAGATCAGTGCGAAGATGCCCATCACCGCGATCCACCAGGCAACGTCCCAGACGCGGCTGGCCAGGCTGTACACGGGGAAACTGACCAAGCTGCCGATGACCAGGGCCAGTCCGACCCACCCCAAGCGACCCCCACGCCCACGCAGCCGGGTGTACAGCCCCGCCGCGCCCAGAGCCATGCCGACCAGGGCCACCCACCACACCCACGTAATGCCCTCCAGGTCACGATAGGGACCGTCCGGGATACCGAGTGGGCGGCTGGCGCCGACCAACACCCCCCACGACCACAGCAGACCGCCCAGGATGGCCAACGTCCCACTCCAGCGTACCCATTGCGCCATGTCGATTCCCTCCTCCAGCCGTTCTCGAAGGCCGGTCACGATGAGTTCGAACAGGGTCGGGAAATAAAGCTGCAGCAATCCAGCATAACCACTCTGCCGCCAGGCATCACGACAGCAGTCGCGGAAGACCTGGGCCATCGACGGGCCATACATTTGGCGAAAGCGCGGCGGATAGATGCGTAGGCACCAGCGGTACAGGCGAGTCGAGCGCGCCAGGAGGGGGACGGCGGCCGGCGCGCTATGGTTGTCGGGCGGCATCAGCGTTCTCCTTGCCCGGCCCAACCGGCTTCGTCCAGGAGATGTTTGGCCCGCGCCGTGTTCACCAGTCTGTCGAGGCGGCGGGTTTCGGCCTGCAATACGCGACGGCCAAAGTCCGTCAGGCGGTAGTACCGCCGCCGCTCGTCGTCCAACGCCGGGTCAGGCCGCTCGTCGGCCTCCTCAATCAGGCCCTGCTCCACCATCCGCTTGATCGCGCCATAGAGAGTACCTGGCCCGAGCCTCATCGCGCCGTCCGTCAACCGCAGGACTTCCTGCATGATGCTATAGCCGTGTCGCTCCGTGTCGACGAGCGCGAGAAGAATGTGAAACACGGGTGGCGAAAGTGGGAGTGAGTCTTCAGGCGTTCGCTGGTTCGTCATTGGCTCTCCAATGCAAAGGCCATATATCCTCCACCGATACATCGCGCCACGATATAGTAACACAGCATCCGATATTTGTCAAGCCCCTTGCCGTGAGTCTTTACGTGAAGCGCGGTCGAACGCTTGACGCCTCTGCGCCTTTGTGGTAGGTTTTGCCTGTGTTGGGCTAGAATCAGCCCTGGGCCTCGTCGCCTCTTACGCTGTTCCTGGGGGGGGAAGTATGACACTGCCACGTCGCACGACCATTGTAATCTTATTCGCACTGCTCATCTCGTTCGGGATCGCCGCCGCCCACGACGACGTCGGCGCGCCCCTCGCGCCTTTCGCGCTGGCCGCTCCCCAGAACACGTTCCCCGTCACCGTGCTCGACGGCCACGACGACGGGACGTGCGACGGCGACTGCTCTCTCGTCGAAGCCATCAACGCCGCCAACGCCCTCGGCGGCGCGAACACCATTGATCTCCCTGCCAACAGCACGATCCTCCTCACGCAGGCCAACAACAGCACCCCTGCATATGGTGCGAACGCCCTGCCCCTCATTACTAGCGACATCACAGTCAATGGCAACGGCGCGGTCATCGCTCGTGACCCCAATGCCGCCGCCTCTTTCCGCTTCTTCCAGCTCACCGCGACGGCCAGCCTGACCCTCAACAATGTGACGTTGTACAACGGACGCGCCAACGCCGCCGGGCAGGGCAGCAACGGCGGCTGCATCTACAACGACGCGACTAGCTCAGCGACCGGCCTCGTCCTCAACAACAGCGCGCTGGAAGACTGCGTGGCAACGAGCCTCGGCGCGGCCATCTTCTCCAATGCCAAGTTCACCCTGAACCGCAGCACGGTCTCCTACACCACTGGCAGCGCGGGCGGCTCGCTCTATCTCAACAACGGCGTGACGACTGTCACCACCAGCACCCTCAGTGGCAATGCGACGAGCACGGCCCTTGCGCTCAACGGCGGCTCGTTGAGTGTTCAGTTCAGCACCATAACCCAGAACGGTGGCGGCATCAGCACCGGCGGGCTGCCCACGACCGTCAGCAACAGCGTTGTCGGCGGCAACACGACCGACATCAGCGGCGGCTACACCGACGGCGGCGGCAACTACGTCGGCGCGACGCCCCAACTCTTCCCGCTACGCTACTGGGGCGGGCCGACACGCACCCACTTCCCGCGTCCTGGCAGCCCCGTCCTGACAGCGGCGACGTGCAGCGGCGGCACGGATCAGCGCGGGCGCACGCGTCCGGCCAGCGGGGCGTGCAGCGCGGGCGCGGTCGACTACAGCGCCTTTACCGTAACCAATACGACAGTCAGTGGCGTCGGCTCGCTACGCCAGGCCATCCTGGACGCCAACGCCGCGTCCGGCCTGGATGTCATCCTATTCAACATTGGTGGTGGTGGGCCGTATGTCGTCTCCCCGACTGATGCCAACCCTCTGCCGGACATTAGCGACTCGGTCGTTATCGACGGCTTTACGCAAAGTGGCGCTTCGCCCAATACGGGTACAACCGGCCTGAACGCTGTCTATCAGGTCGTTATCGATGGCGCGGCGATAACGGCGGACATCGACGGGCTGCGCCTGACGACTGCGCAAAACAGTGTTATTCGCGGATTGAACATCCGAAATTTTCGCCCGGCTAATCCCAATTTCACGAATGGTGACGGTATCGAGGCGCAGTCCAACGGGAACCGAGTCGAGGGCAACTATCTAGGGACGGACATTACGGGAGCGAGCGCGGTGGGTAACGGGGGCAACGGGGTGAATATCCTGGGCAACGGCAACATCGTCGGAGGACGCAGCCCAGAGGCCAAGAATCTGCTAGCGGGGAATACCAACCGAGGCGTGACGATTCTCGGTGGGGCGAATAACGTCGTGATGGGTAACTTTATCGGCTTGAACGCGGCCGGGACGGGAACGCTGTATCAGGGCTATGGGGTGACGATCGCCACAACGGCATCGGGCAACGTTATCGGTGGTCCGCTGGGAACGCAGCGGAACGTCATTGGAGGGCACAACTTTAGTGGGGTGTACATCGGCACGAACACGACGCCCGCCACGCCAAACCAGGTGATTGGCAACTTTATCGGGACGGATGCCACTGGGGGGGCGGCACGGCCTAACAAGCTGGGCGTCGAAATCAACGGGGCGAGCCATATCGTCATCGGCGGTACGCTGGGGACAACAGCGGGCGGCGCGTGTAGCGGCGTCTGTAACCTGATCTCGGGCAATGACGGGGTGGGGTTCTGGTCGGGCGGTGTTCACCTGTTCAACAGCGCGTCCAACATTACCATCCAGGGCAACTATATCGGGACGAACGCCACCGGCACGGCCACCCTGGCCAACACGGGGCCTGGCATCTACTTCGACGGCATTGTGTCTAGCGGCGTGATCGGCGGGGTGACGCCGGCCGCGCGTAACATCATCAGCGGGAATACGGGGGATGGTATCCAGCTCGGTGGGGGCGCGGCCAGTCAGACGATTCAAGGCAACTTTATTGGCGTCGACGCGAGTGGGGGGAACGCGCTGGGCAACGGGGGATATGGTGTCCATCTCAACGGGGCGAGCAACAACGTCGTCGGTGGGACAACGGGGACAACGCCAGGCGGAACGTGTAGCGGCGCGTGTAATGTCATCGCGAGCAATCCGATTGGTGTGTACCTGGAAGGGGGCAGCCAGTCTAACCAGGTGCGCGGCAACTTCATCGGGATGGCGAGCGATGGTACGACCACGCGGGGGAACGTGTCGGAGGGCATCCTCATCAACCAGTCGCCCAATAACACGATTGGGGGGACAACAGCCGCCGCGCGCAACCTGATCGCGGGCAATGGCACCTACGGCATCCAGATCGCCAACGGGACCTCGGTCGGCAACGCGGTGTGGGGCAACTTTATCGGCACCGATACGACTGGGGCGGCGGCCCGCCCGAACGGGGTGGCCGGCATTCTCGTGGCCGGCGCGTCTAGCACCAGCATTGGCAGCACGGTGGGGACGACGCCGGGCGGGGCGTGCACGGGGGCGTGCAACCTCATCTCGGGCAATGTGAACAATGCCATCTCGATGAGCGGCACCAGCAACGGCACGCAGATCCAGGGCAACTTTATCGGGACGGACGTGAACGGGACGGCCGCCGTCGCCAATACGGGCGAGGCGGTCGCCATTGGAGGCCCCACGAATGGGACCGTGATCGGCGGCACGACGCCGGCCGCGCGCAACGTGATCGCGGGCAACAGCTCCGAGAACGTCATGATCGGCGGGACGCACACGAATTTCACCTTCCAGGGCAACTTCATCGGGACGGATACGACGGGCCAGAACGCCCTGGGCGGCGGGGGCATCACCATCGCGGCGGCCGGCATCGCCATTGGGGGGACGGCGGGGACGACGCCGGGCGGGGCGTGCACGGGCGCGTGTAACCTGATCTCGGGCAACGGGAGCGACGGCATCCTGGTCGAGGGTGACAATGCCCTTATCCAGGGCAACATCATCGGTCTCGACGTTAGCGGCACGGCCGACCTGGGCAACGCCGGCAGCGGCGTCCGGATTTTCGGGGTCAACGGGACAACTATCGGCGGCACGACGGCGGCGGCGCGCAACGTCCTGTCGGGCAACGAGAACGATGGCATCTTGATCGAGGGCGGAGCGGCGGCGGGGTCCGTGGTGCAGGGCAACTTCATCGGGACGGACACGACGGGAACCCTCGCGCGGGGCAACACCAACTACGGCGTACACATCTTCGATGTGGGCAACCACACCATCGGGGGGACGACGGGGACGACGCCAGGTGGCGCGTGCACGGGGGCGTGTAACCTGATCTCCGGCAACCTGGCCGACGGCCTCTACATGCAGTCGACGGACGCGGCGGGGAACGTCGTGCAGGGCAACTTCATCGGCCTCAACGCCAGCGGGACGGGCAACCTCGGCAACGGTTTCACGGGCGTCACCATCGACGGCGCGCAGAGCAACACGATCGGCGGGACGACGCCCGCCGCGCGCAACGTCATCGCGGCCAATACGAATGCCGGCGTCCTGCTCATCAAGTTTGCTGCCTCGTTCCCGGTCGTGAACAACGTCGTCCAGGGCAACTTTATCGGGACGGACACGACGGGGACGGTGGGGCACGGCAACGGCGGGGACGGTGTCGCGATTATCGATCCGGTGTCGGGGGAGGGGTCGCCGCTGAGCAACAACACGGTCGGCGGGACGACGGGGACGACGCCGGGCGGGGCGTGCACAGGGGCGTGCAACCTCATCGCCAGCAACGGCGGCTCCGGCGTCACGCTCGGCAACAGCACCACGAGCGGGAACTTCGTGGTCGGCAACATGATCGGCCTCGACGTCAGTGGGACGGCCGCGCTGGGCAACGACGGCTACGGCGTGCGCATCAGCGGGTCGAGCGGGAACACCCTTGGCGGGACCAGCGCCGCCAGCCGTAATATCATCGCCGACAGCAGCGACTCGGGCGTGAGGATTGAGGGCAGCGGCGCGACGGGCAACACGGTGCAGGGCAACGCCATCGGCGTCGACACGACGGGGACGGCGGCGCGGGCGAACTTCGGGGACGGCGTCACGATCACGAACAACGCGTCCAACAACAGTATCGGCGGGACGGCGCCGGGCGCGGGCAACACTATCGCCAACGCGAGCGGAGCGGGCGTCAACGTCGTGAGTGGGACCGGCAACGCGATCCGCGGCAACGCGATCTACGGGAACACGGGGCTGGGGATCGACCTGGGCGGCGACGGGGTGACGGCCAACGACGCGGGCGACGGTGACAGCGGCCCTAACCTGCGCCAGAACTTCCCGGTCCTCGTGCAGGTCAATGTGGGCGACGACGGCAATGGCCCCGCCAAGCGGCCCGACAAGACGGACGCGGTCGTCACGACGGTCGTCGGGACGCTCAACAGCGCGGCCAACACGGCCTTCCGGGTCGAGTTCTTTAGCAGTCCGACGTGTGACGCCAGCGGCTACGGCCAGGGCAAGACGATCCTGGGCGCACAAGCCGTTACGACAGACGCAAGCGGGCAGGCGACGTTCACCGCCGTGCTGGGCGCCGTCGCCGGGCTGGGCGAGAGCATCACGGCCACGGCGACCGACGCGGCGGGCAACACGTCGGAGTTCTCGGCGTGCAGCGGCGCGGTGGGCCGCAACGACTCGTGGGTGACGGCGACGGAGATTCCGCTGACGGCGAACGGCGACGTGAATGTAGGCAGCATGGCGCGTTATATCACGGCGGCGGGTCAGTCGTCGTGGTTCAAGTTCAGGATTGACCCGCAGAGCCAGGTGACTATCAACCTGACCAACCTGCCCGCCAACTATGACCTGTACCTGCACCGCGACCCCAACCTTGAATACAACAGCCTGAGCCTGCCCACGACAGCGGCCTCCCTCGCCATCCGCCAGGCTCCCGAAGGCTTCCTGCCCGAAGGCTTCTTGCCAGAGGGCTTCCTGCCGGAGGGCTTCCTGCCGGAAGGCTTCTTGCCGGAGGGTTTCCTGCCGGAAGGCTTCCTACCGGAAGGCTTCCTGCCAGAGGGCTTCCTACCAGAAGGCTTCTTGCCGGAGGGCTTCCTGCCCGAAGGTTTCCTATCCGCGCAGTATGTCGGCGCGGAGCGGCTGTCGCTGCTGGCGGTGTCGGCCGAGGACGGGACCGGCAGCGAGCGCATCATCCGTAACACCTGGGACAACACGGGCTACTATTACCTGCGGGTTGTGGGACGGGGCGGGGCGGCCAGCCTGGCGGCGCCGTTCCAGTTGAGCGTGACGACGACGAACGGCTCGTGCGCGGGCGTGACGCCCATCACGGGGGCGGCGGCGACGGGCACGGCGGGCGGGTACAAGACGATCATCCTGACCAACCTGAGCCGCATGGCGGGGACAAGCGCCGAGAAGACGACGCTGGTGAGCAAGCTGACGACGCTGGCGGCGCGGGCGGAGGTGAGCGGGGTCATCATCGACCTGGGCGAACTGGTCAGCGGCAACCCCAAGTACCCGCGCGTGGCGCAGGCGACGGCGCAATCGGACGCCCATCCCAGCTGCCCGACGGCGCAGAACCTGGCGGCGCAGGAGATTCGGGCTGTCATCCAGGCCACCCGCGCCCTCAACCCGCTGCAGTATGTCGTCCTGGTGGGGAACGACGGCGTCATTCCCTTCTTCCGCACGCCCGACCTGGCGGGGCTGGCGAACGAGGACGGCTACTACCCGCCCGTGCTGGACACGACCCAGTCGCAGTCCAGCCTGCGCAGCGGCCAGACCCTCAGCCAGGACGCCTACGGCGCGTCGCAGTTGGTGGACCGCCTCGACCACCAACTGCCGCTGCCCGACCTGGCAGTGGGACGGCTGGTGGAGACGGCGGCCGAGGCGACGAACATGGTCCAGGCGTACCTGGACGGCAACGGCGTGCTCGCGCCCAGCAACGGGCTGGTGACGGGCTACGACTTCGTCGCCGATGTCGCCAACGTCGTCAAGGCCGACTTCACGGCCGGGCTGGGGAGCGCGCCCGACAGCCTCATCCAGCCAGAGGGCGAGCCGCCGACAGGCCCCAACGCCTGGACGGCAGCCCAGTTGCGGACGGCGCTGCTGTCGGGCCGCCACGACCTCGTCTTCCTGGCGGGCCACTTCAGCGCCAACGGGACGGAGGCGGCGGACTACCGCACCCGCCTGGCCGCCAGCGAGGTTGTCAACTCGGGCCTCAACTTCACCAACACGCTGTGGTTCAGCGTCGGCTGCCACTCCGGCTACAACATCGTCGACGCCGACGGGGTGCCCGATGTGACGGTCGAGCCGGACTGGGCACAGGCCTTCGCGCGGAAGGGCATCACGAGTGTCATCGGGACGGGCTACCAGTACGGCGACACGGAGTTGATTGAGTACTCGGAGCGGCTGTACTACGACTTCGCGCGCCAACTGCGGACCGGGACGGGCGCGATTCCGGTGGGCAAGGCCCTGTACGCCGCCAAGCAGGCCTACCTGCGCGACACCGCCCAGCTACGGGGCATCCACGAGAAGACGGTACTCCAGGCGACGCTGTACGGCCTGCCGATGTTCAGCGTCAACGTACCGGGCGCGCGGCTGAGCGCCGACACGGACTCGTCGCTGGTCACGTCGTCGACGGCGGTGGCGACGCCGCCGGGGGCGACGTTTGGGCTGCGCTACGCCGACCTGGGCGTGACCGAGACGCTCACGCCGAGCGACCCCATCGTCCTGACCAACGTCAATGACAACACGCCGCAGGTTGTCAAGTACTACAGCGGCCCGGACGGCGTGGTCAACAACCCGCTGGAGCCGGTGCTGCCGCTGGACATTGTCAACGTCACGCTGGCGGGCTACACGCTGCGCGGCGTGGGCTGGCGCGGCGGGACGTACACCGACGAGACGGGGTTTGTGCCGCTGACGGGCGCGCCGACCACGGAGCTAGGTCGGCCGCACCCGGCGTTCAACTCACCGACCTTCTTCCCCGGCCAGCTGTGGCAGGCCAACTACCTCGAAGCCCTGGGCGGCGGGCCGACACGGCTGGCCCTCGTCCTGGCGCAGTTCAAGTCGGACGCGCTGGGGTCGATTAGCGGGACGCTGCGCAAGTACAGCGCGCTCAGCTACCGCCTGTTCTACAGCAACGACACGTCGACCAACGCGCTCGGCGCGGCGCCGACCATCACGGACGTGAGCGCCACGGTGAGCGGGAACCAGATCACGTTCACGGCGCAAGTCGACGGGCGCGACGCCGGGGTCCAGAGCGTGTGGGTGGTGTACACAATTGACAGCGGCGCGTTCCCGCGCGCGTGGACGCCGGTCGACCTCCAGCCAGCGCCGCTGAAGAGCGAGGCGGCAAACGCCGCGAGCGCCTGGACGGGGACGGTGACGCTGCAGAGCGGCCAGAACGCGGGGGACGTGCGCTTCGTGGTCGAGGCGGCCAACGGCGTCGGTCTGGTCACGATGGTGACCAACCTGGGCGACCTGTACCGCGTGACGACCGGCCCGACGCCGCCGCAGACCCAGCCGACCGAGCTCAGTCTGGCGCTCCCAGCGGCGGGGGGCTTCCGCGACGCGCGGGTCTTCACGGCCACCCTCACCAGCGACGGCCAACCCGTCGCCAACCAGACGCTGACGTTCCAACTCGACACCCAGGTGCGCCAGGCGACGACCAACGCCAGCGGACAGGCCAGCTTCAGCCTGGACCTGGCGGCGCTGCCCGGCGTCTACGAGGCGCGGGTCAGTTTCGGAGGGAACGCGCCGTACCAACCTTCTGAAACCAAGAGCAACTACACGGTGACGCGGCTGGGGACGACGCTGGCGCTGGCGCCGACCACGCCGCCGACGGTGCAGGTCCAGTACAGCGACCCCACCACGTTCTTCGCCACGCTGCGGGACAGCGCCGGGCGGCCGCTGGGCGCGAAGACGGTCTTCTTTGTCGTCAGCGGGCCGGGCGGCTCCTTCGCCGTCCACGACATCACCACCAACGAGGGCACGGTGACGATGCAGCCGCCGACGTTGCCCGCCGGCAGCTACACCGTGGCCGCGTACTTCAGCGGCCAACTGCCCGCCGTCACGGGCCAGATTCGGCCGCTGGTCGACAGCCGCTACGACCCGTCGTCCACCTCGGCGGCCAGCGCCCTGACGCTGAGCGCTGAGGACGCGACGGTCCAGTACACCGGCCCAACGACTCTCGGCGTTGGCTTGGACCTGGCCCTGGCGGCGTCCGTCACCCAGGCCAACGACGGCACGCCGGGCGACATCACCCTCGCCCAGGTGCAGTTTGTCGTCAAGCAGGGCGCGGCGACCATCGCGACGCGGACGGCGAGTGTCAGCGCGGGCGGCCAGGCAGCCGCCATCGTCAGCGGTCTCGCCGCAGGTTCCTATACGATTGAGACCTCGGTCAGCGGCGGCTTCTTCACGGCGTCGGTGGTCAGCACGCCGCTCAGCGTCAACGCCGCTGCGACGGCCACGCCGACGGCCACCGCCACCGCGACGGCCACCGCCACTGCGACGCGCACCGCGACGGCCACCGCCACTGCGACCCGCACCGCGACGGCCACCGCCACTGCGACGCCGACCGCGACGGCCACTGCGACCCGCACGGCGACCGCGACGGCCACGCCAACCCCCACCGCGACCGCGACGCCGACGGCCACGGCCACCAGCACGGCGACAGGGACAGCCACGGCCACGCCGACCCCCACCGCCACCGCCACCGCGACCGCCACCGCCACCGCCACCGCCACCGCCACCGCGACCGCCACCGCCACCGCCACCCGCACCGCGACCGCCACGGCCACCGGCACGGCCCAGCCAACCCGCAGCC
>CAZLBQ010000166.1:6989-11735 GCA_964557745.1 uncultured Anaerolineales bacterium | reverse complement strand
TCGGCATGACAGTCGTAGGGGGTCTCGCCTCGGCGCGTGTCAGCTACGACAGGACATTCTCGGCATGACAGCCATACCAACCCCGGTTGATATGGGGGCTAGGCGCGGCAGGGATAGACCTGAACGTGGCCGCCCGCCACGACGACGAGCGAGCGCTGACCGGGTGATCGGATGACGGAGGTTGCAGCCCCGGCGGTATCGGTTAGCTCGAACTCTTGCGGGAGCAACCCGTCCGCCGCGCCCTCCAGCACCTGCACGTCGTTGCCGGCCAGCGCCTGGCTTAGGGCGGGCGCCAGGTCGTGGTAAGCCGGGGCGACCCAGAGCAGCACGTCTTTGCGGCCGACCATCTCTTCCGCGCCGCGCCGCCGGTCGTTGGCGAGCACGAGGGCGTAGTAGGCTAGAATGACCGCGCTGACGATGACGGCGGCCAGGTTGCCCCGCGCGGCAAACACGACCGACCACGACAGCCGCGCCTGGAGCAGAGCGTCCAGGACACGGAAGAGGACGTAGACCAGGTTGCCCAGCAGGCTGAGAATGGTCAGGGTGACTGTGCCGTAGAGCATCAGGCGGCGGGGGAGGGCCTGACGTTCCGCCACTCCCCAGCGCGCGACCTCCTGCTGGGCGTGCGTCCACTGGAACACCCAGAGGGGCGCGCCGACGAATAGGAGCGCCAGAGCCAGGCTCAGCGGGTCGCGCCACCAGTCCGTGGTGAGGCTGAAGGGGGCGGTCGGGAGGCCAATCAGCAGCGCGAGCAGAACGCCCGCCCCGCCGGCCCAGGTCGCTAACCCGGCCGCCGTCAGGATGTAGCGGTAGCTGCGGCGCACCGTCGGCGCGCCGGCACTCGCAGTCCCTGTCTCACGCTGCAAGACCTGCCAGTGATAGAGGCCGACGACGAGGCCAATCAGCCCGGGCGGGACGACGACCGGCAGGAAGGCGAAGTGGGCGGCGGGGGCGAAGGCGCTCGCGTCGAGCGCGTAGCGCAGCGTCTGGTAGATGGTCATTCCCAGCGCGATCAGGACCGCCGCCAGTCCACCCAGGACGGCCACCAGGGACAGATACACCTGGCGCAAGGTCGAGCCGGTGTCGCCACGGGCGGCGTAGAGCCAGTGGAACGACCACGCGCCCAGGCCGACCAGGGTCAGCGAGAGGGGCACGCGCAGCGGGTCGGACCAGAGCGGCTCCGACACGAGCGGGCGGGCAAAGAGGGCGGCGTAGAGGGACGCGCCGAGGGCGCTCAGAACGCCGTTCGCCCCGATGACCAGCATACCAAGCGCGCCGGCGGTCGCGGCGTACAGATACCAGCGGTGCAGGGTACGGCGGGTAGCCGCCACGCCCTCGCGGCTGACAATCCACCAGTGATAGGCCCACAGGGCGCTCCAGACGGCCAGCCTACTCAGGGCCGGCAGGACAAACTGCCCCTCGTCCCGGGTACCCAGCAGCCACAGCACGATGGGTAGGGCGCTGGTCAGGGAGGCCACGAATGTCACCCACAGGACCAGGTTCAGGTAGACGTGGCGTAGCTCTGCGCGACGGTCGGTTGCGTTGCGGGCCGCCACTCGTTCGGCTACCAGCCAGTGGAGCAGCCACACCGGACCGCCGATGACCAGCATCGCCAGCGCCAGGGCAATCTGGGTGGTCGCCTCACCGGCCAGAGTTGTGGGCTGGAAGAGCGTGTCGGTTAGCGTGGACAGCAGGGTGATGGCGCCCAGCGCTGTCACCAGCAGGGCGGCAAAAGACACGACATACAGATACAAGCGGCGAATAGTGCTCATAGACCCTCCGGCCCGTCAGTAGGACGAGGCGACCCAGTAGGGGTAGTCGACAATGCGCCAACGGTCCTGCTCGCGGCGGAGCAGGAAGCGATCGCTCTGTTGCTGAACAGGATTGCCGAATGGTGGCGCTGCGCCCGGCTCGTAGCGCGTCAGCCTGACGTAGACCTCCGCCGTGTCACCGGTGATGGTCTCGCTAGCGAGGAAGACCTGCCGGCTGACGCCGTCGTTCCCGCCGGGCCGGAAGCGGAGGCGAAACTGGTCGTACGCGCGGACCTTGCCGTTGGCGTCCCGCTCGGTAAGGTAGTCATAGGCCGTCGGGTAGTCGCGCGCCTGACAGGCCTGTAAGAAGCGCTGCGTGACACCGGACGGGGTGTCGGCGGGCAGCAACTCCCTCGGCGCTCGCTTGAGCATGACGGCCAGGCCCACGCCAATGAGCGTCAGCAGCGCCAGCGTCACCGCCGCAATCAGCCAGGCTGATGATTTCACTGTGTCCTCCTCCTCAAACTCATTCTCTCAATGCCCATTGTGGCGCATAAGAGCCGCCAAAACCAGAGCCAAAACCGCCAAAAACCGCCAGATTGAGGATGGCGCCTCACTTATAGGATGAGAGGCGGGGCCTGTTCCTGACGAGATGGGCTTGGACAGGTCGGGCGGGGGTGGTACAATTCTCCCCGTTGATCAAGCCGCCGCTCAAGAGGACATATGGATTTCGCTGCCCAACTGCCGACGGTTCCCAAGACTGAACTGGATAGCCGCGTGGCGCGTTTCCAGGCGCGGCTGCGCGACGCGGGTGTCGATGTCGCCGTCATGGTCCAGGGGACGGACCTGCTCTACCTGGCAGGGACGCGCCAGCAGGCGCACTTCCTGGTTCCACCCGACGGCGCGCCGCGGCTGCTGGCGCGGAAGAGCGCGACGCGCGCGGAGCGGGAGAGCAGCTGGGAGACAGTCCCCATGCGTTCGCTGCGCGAGTTGCCGCCGGCCGTCGCGGAGGTGAGCCGGGGCACGCCGCGCCGCATCGGCCTGGAACTGGACGTCATGCCGGTCAACACGGTGCGGGTGTACCAAGACCTGTGGCCGGATGTCGAGTTTGTCGACGTGGGGACGCTGCTGCGGGAGCAGCGGGCGGTGAAGTCGGAGTGGGAATTAGCGCGGATTGCCGAGGCGGGGCGGCTAATGGACCGGATTCTACAGGCCGTGCCGGGCATCCTACGCGAGGGGATGACGGAGGTGGAGTTCGCGGGGCGGCTCGAAGCGGTCGGGCGGGCGCTGGGTCACTCGGGGATGACGCCGATGCGGGCCTGGAATATGGACTTGCACTACGGGGCGGTGGTCGCCGGGGCGAGCGCCGCCGTCCCCGGCCACTTCGACGGACCGCTGGGGGGGATTGGCGTGAGCGTGGCATCGCCCGCGAGCGCCAGCCGCCGTCCGATTCGGCGCGGCGAGCCGGTGGTCGTGGACTACATCGCGGTGGTCGAGGGCTACCTGTGTGACCAGACGCGGGTCTTCAGCCTGGGGCCGCTACCGGACACCCTTGTCCAGGCGCACGAGGCGATGCGGGAGGTCTACGGACTGATTGCGCAGGCGGCGGTACCGGGGGTGACGGGGGGCGAGGTCTACGCGCTGGCGGTGGAGCGGGCAACGCAGCTGGGCTTCGGTGAGGTGTTCATGGGGCCGGGGGAGCAGCGGGTGTCGTTTGTGGCGCACGGCGTGGGGCTGGAGGTGGACGAGTTGCCGCTGCTGGCGAAGGGCTACGCGGGACGGCTGGAGGCGGGGATGGCGCTGGCGGTCGAGCCGAAGGCGATTTTTCCGGAGGTGGGGGCGGTGGGTATCGAGAACACGGCGGTGGTGACGCCGGCGGGGCTCAAGAGCCTGTCGATTTCGCCGACGGAGATTGTGGTGCTATAGCGATGGAGCGCCATCGGAGGCCGACTGAAGTCGGCGCTACAGGGGGGAGGCTTAAGAGTCCGACTGAAGTCGGCGCTACACGGGGGGAGGCATGAGAATTTGAGCGGTGTCAGCCGGTGGGTTGACCCGGTAGGACGTCGCTGACGGCGATGGCGCAGGCGGGGGGGTGGAGCGGGGCGACGGTCTGGCCGGGGTAGAAGAGCAGGCGCGTCTGGTAGGCGCCGCGCCCGTTGGGCTGGACGATGGGATCGCGGTGGACCTCGATGCGGATGTCGACCAGGTTTATTACTCGGGCCTTTACATAAACTCTATCAGGCGGACTCGCTCTGGGTCTACCTGCGCCAGGGCGGCGCGCTCGGCGTCGGTGGGGGGGGCGGCGATGGGGGTGTGGTCATCGACGGCGACCGGGAAGCCTGTCGCGTCGCGCACAGCGTCGGGCGTGGTGTAGGGGAATATCTCCTCGATCTGGAGCCGACCGTCGACGCGGCGGAAGACGCACAGGGGCGTCACCACGCGGTCGACGTTGCCCGCTGCCGTGACAAAGTTCAGCTTCTCGACCAGCGTGCGCCGGTCGTGCTTGGTGCGCCAGAGTAGAGTGCGCCCGGCGGTGGGCATCAGGGCCGCCGACCCGGCCCCGCCGGGCAGGCGGACCTTGGGGTGGTCATAGGGGCCGATGGCGCTCATGTTGATGCGGCCCTGGGCGTCGATCTCGACGCCGGACAGGAACACGGTATCAATCGCCCCGCGCGCCGACATGTCGAATAGCTCGCTGAGGGTGACGAGGCTCCGTGTGCCGCGCAGCAGGCGGGGGTCGACGGTGGACTGGGGGAGGGTGGCGGGGAGGGGGTTGGCGCTACCGGTGATGTTGAGGTAGACGAGGCGGGGGGCGTGGAGCCGCTGGGCGATCAGGCAGGCCACCATGGGCAGCGGCGAGGCGACGCCGTGGAAGACGCGCTCGCCGTCGCGCAGCCGCCGGGCCAGGGCCACGGCCATCATATCGGCCTGCTCAATGGGGGTCGGGGGCATTGGCTGTTGCACCTTCGCTAAGATTCTAGACAGAATGAACAGA
>CAZLBQ010000166.1:0-6889 GCA_964557745.1 uncultured Anaerolineales bacterium | reverse complement strand
TCATTCTGTCTATATGGCTGCCTGGAGCGCGGGGGCCAGGATGTGGTCGTGGAGGAAGCGCTGGTAGGCGGCGTCGTCGGCGCGGGCGGCGTCGACATACGCGGCCAGGAAGGCGTGGTCGTAGTCGTAGAGGCCGGCGCAGCTGAGGGGCCAGGCGCCGCGCGGCGCTTCGACCACGGCTTCGACCAGGTAGCCGGGAATGGCGGTCAGTTCGGGCTGGGCGGCCAGGTCGTGGCCCGCGACGATCTGCTCTGCCGTCACGATGACGCGGCGGGCGGCCTGGGCGATGAGCGCGGCCTCAAAGCGCGTGCCGAGGATGCGCGCGTTGCCCTCGTCGTCGGCCAGCTGGACGTGGACGACGGCGACGTCGGGCCGCAAGGCGGGGACGGCGACGACGGTCTGGCCGGTGTAGGGGTCGGCGATGGTGCGGAAGTCGCTGGCGGCGAGGACGTCCGAGCCGAACATGCCGGCGACGGGCATGAACGGGATGCCCTGGGCCGAGGCGCGCAGGCCGCTGATGACGGTGTAGCAGGCGTGCTCGCGCAGGCGGAGCGCGCCGCTCTCGACGGCGCGGCGGTAGCGCGGGGCCAGGCCGAAGACGTTCTCGAAGCCGACGAAGGCGACGTCGGCGCTGCTCAGGCAGCCCGCGCCAGCGAGGAGGTCGACGTCGTAGGAGCCGGCCGTCTTGACGAGGTTGAGGCCGCGCTTGCCCTGGCGCACGATCTCGTGGACGACGGCGCAGGGCGCGCGGTGGAGGGTGTTGCCGCCCAGGGCGATGGACGCGCCGTCGGGGATGCTACTGACCACGTCCGCTAGGCTCGCTCGCTTGCTTGTCATAGCTGGCCTCCCACCGGATTTGCGAGTATTATAGACCGGTCACACGAAGGCCGCAAACAGCCCCACAAGGATTCAACCCATGCCTAAAATTGCCATGATTGGCGCCGGCAGCGTCGTCTTTACCAAGAACCTGCTCGGCGATATTCTCAGTTTCCCCGAACTCGGCCAAGCGCACATCGCGCTGCACGATATTGACCCGGCGCGGCTCGAAGCGGGCGAGCGGATGGCGCGCTGGACGGCGAATAAGCTGGGCGCGCAGCCGACCATTACCGCTAGCCTCGACCGCCGCGCGGCCCTTGACGGGGCGGACTACGTCATCAACATGATCCAGGTCGGCGGCCACGCGGCGACGATGATCGACTTTGACATCCCCACGCGCTACGGCCTGCGCCAGACCATCGGTGACACGCTGGGCATCGGCGGCATCTTCCGCGCCCTGCGCACCATCCCCGTCCTGCTCGACATTTGCCAGGACATGCAGGCGTGCTGCCCGCAGGCGTGGCTGCTCAACTACACCAACCCGATGGCGATGCTGGTATGGGCGGTCACGCGGGCGACGCCGGTCAAGGTCGTCGGGCTGTGCCACAGCGTGCAGGGGACGGCGCGTCAGATCGCGCGCTACTGCGAGATTCCCCACTACGAACTGGAGTACGACACGGCGGGTATCAACCACATGGCGTGGTACATGACGCTGCGCTGGAACGGGCAGGACATGTACCCCAAGCTGCGCGAGGCGCTCAACCACCGCTTCCTGTACGCCAAGGACAAGGTGCGGTTCGAGATCCTGCGCCACTTCGGCTACTTCGTGACGGAGTCGAGCGAGCACATGGCCGAGTACGTGCCGTACTTCATCAAGAGTCCGGCCGAGGTGGACCGCCTGGACATCCCGCTGGACGAGTACCCGCGACGGAGCATCGAGAACCTGCGGGAGTTTGAGTATACCATCGGGAAGCTCCAGCGCGGCGGAGAGTTCCGCATCCAGCGCAGCGAGGAGTACGCCTCGCTGATCATCCACTCGCTGGAGACGGGCGAGCGGCGGGCCATCTACGGCAATGTCGAGAACTGCGGCCTGATCAGCAACCTGCCGCAGGGGAGCTGCGTCGAGGTGCGCTGCGAGCTGGACCGCGACGGCCTGCATCCGGTCCCGTTTGGCGAACTGCCGCCCCAACTGGCGGCGCTCAACCGCAGCAACATCAACGTTCAGGAGTTGACGGTGCGGGCGGCGCTGGAGGGCAACCGCGACCACGTCTACCACGCGGCGTACCTGGACCCGCACACGGCGGCGTCGCTGACCTTGCCCAAGATTCAGGCGATGGTGGACGACCTGCTGGTGGCGCATGGCGACGCGCTACCGGAAGGGGTGCGGGTCCGGTAACGGCCATGCCGCTTGAGCTACGCTTCATTGGGACGAGCGACTCGAAGGGCGTGCCGCGCCTGGGGTGCGCGTGCGACGTGTGCCGCGAGGCCCGGCCCGGCAGCCGCGACCGGCGCAGCCGGGCGGCGATCTGGCTGGCGGGCGAGGGCGGCCGCCTGCTCGTCGACACGCCGCCGGAACTGCGGCTGCGGCTCGCCGACGAGGGGTTGGAGCGACCGGACGGGGTGCTGTTGACCCACGCCCACGACGACCACATCCTGGGCCTGGCCGACGTCGTCAACGCCTTTCGCATGGCCGACCTGACGATGCCGCTGGCCGCCGCGCCGCCGGTCTTCGCGGACGCGCGGCAGCGGTTTGGCTACCTGTGGGACCTGCCCCACTGGCGGCGACGGCTGGACGAGCGCCCGCTGACGGCTCCCGCCGACCTGTTCGGGTTCCGCGTGGAAGCCGTCCACGTGCCCCATGGGTTCAACGGCGACGCGTATGGGTTTGTCATCGCCGCCGGGGGGGTTCGTGTGGGCTACTTCCCCGACGCCATTGACATCCCCGACCTGGCCCCGCTGCGCGGGCTGGACCTGCTGGTCCTGGGGGCGAACTTCGAGTCGGAGGCGCACAAGGCGCGCTGGACACGCTCGGTGTACGACGTCGAGGAGGCGCTGGCGGTCGGGCGGGCGGTGGAGCCGGGGCAGTTGATGCTGACCCACATGAGCCACGCCATCCGCTACACCGACCTGGCGCCACGGCTGCCGTCGTGGGCGGCCCTGGCCTACGATGGCCTGCGCCTGACGCTGGGCGGCGCGTAAGGAGGGGCTTCACCGACGTGTCTTATTTAGGGTATAATGAGTGACGACATAAGCAGGTTGAGGCCCCATGCTCGATAAACTGGCTCAGATTGAACAACGCTACGAAGAGATTAACCACGCCCTGGTCGACCCGGCGGTCCTGTCTGACATGGACCGCCTGCGCGCGCTGGCCCAGGAGCAGTCGGAATTGCAGGCGATCGTCGATGCCTACCGCGAGCAGCAGCGCGTGGCGCGCAATCTGACCGAGGCGCGGGAGCTGGCCCAGGGCGACGACGCGGAACTGGCCGAACTGGCCCGCGCGGAGCTGGCCGACCTGGAAGCGGAGGACGCCCGGCTGCAGGATGACCTGAAGCGGCTGCTGCTACCCAGCGACCCCAACGACCAGCGCGACGTGATTGTGGAGATTCGGGCGGGCACGGGCGGCGAAGAGGCAGCGCTGTTCGCGGCGGACCTGTTCCGCATGTACCAGCGCTACGCCGAGACGCACGGCTGGCGCGTCGACGTCATCAGCGCCAACGACACGGGCATCGGCGGCTACAAGGAGATCATCGCCGAGGTCAAGGGGCGTGGGGCGTACTCGCGGCTCAAGTTCGAGAGCGGTGTCCACCGCGTGCAGCGCGTGCCGGACACCGAGGCGCAGGGGCGCATCCACACCTCGACGGCCACGGTCGTCGTCTTGCCCGAAGTCGACGAGGTCGACGTCAAGATTGACCCGAACGAGCTACGCATCGACGTCTATCGCTCGTCGGGGCACGGGGGGCAGAGCGTCAACACGACGGACTCGGCGGTGCGCATCACCCACCTGCCGACGGGGCTGGTGGTGACGTGCCAGGACGAGAAGTCGCAGCTGAAGAACAAGCTCAAGGCGATGTCGGTGCTGCGGGCGCGCCTGTACGCCATCGAGCAGGAAAAGCGCATGGCCGAGTTGACCGAGACGCGGCGCTCGCAGGTCGGGAGCGGGGAGCGGGCGGAGAAGATTCGCACTTATAACTTCCCGCAGAACCGTGTCACCGACCACCGCATCAACCTGACGAGCTACAACCTGGAAGTGTTCATGCAGGGCAACCTGGACGAGTTCATCGACGCCCTGGCGCTGGATGAGCAGGCGGCGAAACTACAGGCGGTCGGAGCCTGAGCGCGTGCCCGCCTTCAGGGTGATGACCTACAACGTGGGCAACGGCCTGGCTCCGTCGCAGCGGTTGGTCAGGCTGCTGGCGGCGTCGGGCGCGGACATTGTTGGCCTCCAGGAGTTGACCCACGACCAGGCCCAGGCCATCCAGCGGGCGCTCAGGGACGATTACCCGCATCAGTTGCTCCATCCGGCGGGCATCCCCGGTAAGGCGCTGCTGACGCGGTTCGCGGTCCGCGACTCGGTCCTCCTGGAGCTGTACCCGCGCCGCCCGGATCTGGTGGCGACGCTGGACGTGGCAGGGCAGCCGCTGCAAATCATTGTCGCTCACCCGCCGCCGCCGCACGTGTCGACCAACGGTATCCGCCCCAACGACCTGGCGCTCAACCAGTTCCGCGAGCTGGTGAAGCGGGCCTCGGCGGGCGAGCCGACCATCCTCCTCGGCGACTTCAACATGCGCGACAAGCATGACGTATACACCCTACTGACCGACGCCGGGCTGACGGACGCCTATCGCTCGGTAGGCCGCACGGGGTTTACCTACCCGCTGCGGCGAGGCTGGTTCCCGTTGCGCCCGATGCTGCGCCTCGACTACATCTGGCACTCGGCCCACCTGCGCGCCATCGACGCGCGCATTGGTCCGGATGCCGGCTCTGACCACCTGCCTGTCCTGGCTGACCTGACCTGGTAGCCCCGGAGCGCGCATGATCCGCTGGCTGGTGCGCCTGATTGTGTATACCGTCGTCGCCGCGCTGGTGCTGCGCGGGGTGGGCGCCGTCCTGCCGACCTTCACCGTGTCCAGCTGGCTGGGGGTCGTGCTGCTCGTGCTCGTCGTCGGCGTCCTCAATGCCCTGGTGCGGCCCATCCTCGTGCGCCTGACCCTGCCGCTGACGATGCTGACGCTGGGCTTCTTCAGCCTCCTGCTCAACGGGCTGCTGGTGTGGGCCAGCGCGTTTCTCATCCCTGACGTCCACATCGCCGACATCTTCACCGCAATGCTGCTCTCGTTCGCCCTGACGCTCAGCCAGGCTGTCGTCGCGGCGCTCATCCTGCCCGTCAACGACCGCGACCTCAACGAGTACCAGGTCATCCGCCGCTTTGCGCGGCGCAGTAGCGCTGACGGCGACACACGCACGCCTGGGCTGATCCTGCTGGAGATCGACGGCCTGTCGGCGGCGACGCTGCGCAAGGCGATCCGCTGGGGCTACATGCCGACGCTGGCCGAGTGGCTGCGCTCGGGTAGCCACCGTCTCGTCGAATGGGACAGCGGGCTGCCCGCTCAGACGTCGGCGATGCAGGCAGGCATCCTCCACGGCAGCCACCGCGACATCCCGGCCTTTCGCTTCTACGACAAGGCGGCCCACCGCCTCCTGGTCTCCAATCACCCCGACGACGCCGACGACATCGTGCGCCCGCTCCTGAACGGCCGCGGGCTGCTGCGCGAGCGTGGGTTCAGCCTGAACAACTGGGCGTGTGGCGACGCGCCGGACGTCGTTCTCACGTTCACGACCGTAGGCGAGGCGGGCCACAGCCCGTTCGAAGGGGCCGACGCCCTGTATGGCTACTTCGCCAACACGCTGCTCTTTCAGCAGGCGCTGCTGGGCATGGCGTGGGACATGGTGGTCGAGTGGCGCGAGGCGCGCTACCAGCGCGTCCACAACATCCTACCCCGCGTCGAGCGGCGCTTCCCCTATCCACTGGTGCGGGCCGTCGCGGTGGTCTTGCTGCCCCAACTCGTCAGTTACGTTCTGATTAGCCGGATGTTCGAGGGCATCGCGGCGGCCTACACGACCTTTGTCAACTATGACGAGGTGGCCCATCACTCGGGCGTCGACCGCCGCGACGCGCTGCGCATCCTCAAGCAGTTGGACCGCCAGTTGCGCTGGATTACGCGGGCGGGCGACCACACGTCCCGGCGCTATGAGTTTGTCGTGCTGTCGGACCACGGGCAGAGCCAGGGCGCGACGTTTAGGCAGCGCTACGGCCTCAGTCTGGAGGAGTTCATCAACGCCCACATTGAGGAGGCGCACCACTCCCAGGCGTTCAGCCAGCACGACGAGGGCGTGGACGCCATCAACTTGCTGCTCTCGCACCTGCAATCCACCGACAGCCGCCGCGCACGCATCCTGCGTCGCGCCCTGCAGAAGCGCACGGCGCACGGTTACGTGGAGTTGGACGAGCAGCGCCACGCGGCGCACACCGAGGGCCAGACGGTCGTCTGCCCGTCCGGTAATCTGGCGCTGGTCTACTTCACGCGCTGGCCCGCGCGGGCCATACTCGAAGACATCGTCAGTTGCTGGCCCAGCCTGATCGATGCGCTGGTCCAGCATCCGGGCATCGGCTTTGTCCTGGCCCAGTCCGAGACGGCGGGCGCGGTCGTGCTGGGCAAGGGGGGGACGTACTACCTGGACACGGATACGGTGGAGGGGGAGAACCCGCTGGCGGTGTTTGGGCCGCACGCGGCGCAGCACCTGCGGGAGTTGGCGTCGTACCGGAATGTGGGCGACCTGGTCATCAACAGCCTCTATGACCCGGTGACGGAGGAGGTCGCGGCGTTTGAGGAGTTGGTCGGCTCGCACGGCGGGCTGGGCGGTCCGCAGAACCGTCCGTTCATCCTGTTCCCGGCCTACCTGGAGCCAGGGGAGATGGCCGAAGTCGTCGGCGCGCCCGCCGTCTACGACCTGGTCAAGCGCTGGCAGGCGAGATTGCAGGCCACAGCCGCAGGGCCTACCGTCGAGGACCACG
>CAZLBQ010000165.1:0-11735 GCA_964557745.1 uncultured Anaerolineales bacterium | reverse complement strand
GACCGCCACCGCAACGGCTACTCAGGCCGGCCTCGCCACCAGCACCGCGACGGCGACGGCCACCGCGCCCGCCACGGCGACCCGCACCTTCACCCCGACATTCACTGCCACTGCCACCGCAACCCAGGTGGGCGCGCCGACTGGCACGGCCACCCCGACGGCCACCGCGACGCAGGTTGGCGTGGCGACGAGTACGGCGACAGCAACAGCGACAGCGACTCAGGTTATCGTGGCGACAAGCACTAGCACCGCGACCGCCACCGCGACCCTCGCGCCAACCTTCACCGCGACGGCCACAGCTACGGCCTCGCGGACCGCGACAGCGACGGCCACGCAGGTTATCGCGGCGACCAGCACTGCCACTGCGACCGCGACCGCGACCCTCGCCCCAACCTTCACCGCGACGGCCACAGCTACGGCCTCGCGCACTGCGACGGCCACCGCGACGCAGGTCATCGCGGCGACCAGCACCGCCACCGCCACCGCGACGGCCTCACGAACGGCAACGGCCACTCAGGTCAGCACCGCTACCAGCACGCCAACGGCGACGGCCTCGCGCACCGCGACGGCGACGGCGAGTGTCACTCCGACCCGTACCGGCGTTATCAGTGACATCACCGTCACCGCCACGGCCGGGGCGAGCCGCACCCCGACGCTCACGCCCACCGTGACGCCCACCGCGCCGCTCGGCAGCGCGACCATCTCGGCCACCGAGACGGCCCTACCCACGCCGACGGTCGGGACGGTTACGCCGACCTCGACGCCCGACGGCACGTGCCCCGGCATCGGTGTCAACCTGTACTGCTCCGAGATCGGCGCCGGCGACCAGAACGTGCCGGGCGCTGAGGACAAGCCCTACACCGACCCCAACGCGCCCTTTGACCCGCAGCACCCGCAGGCGCCTCGCGACGCCATCACCTGGAACCCGGCCATCATGTCCGAGCTGTACACGCCGGACGAGAACGGCCGCCAGGGTCTCTACAACCGCATCAAGGGCGGTTATAGCCAGGACGCGGCCGAGAAGGTGTACTCGCGCCTGTGGTACGAGTGCGATCACCTCGACAAGGACCAGGACCTGTCGGGCGCCGTCTCCAGCGCCGACATTCACTACCCGGCCATTATGCAGGAGTGGACCTACCAGTTCATCCAGGCGGGTCCCGCCGAGACCTACCCCAAGCCCATGCAGGCCGTCCCCGGCCACTCCAGTTGGGTCTTCCCGGTCGGCATGCGCGGCGTGGACCTGTTCGGACCCGACGGTAACATCGCCACCAACGACGGCGCGGTGACGAAGGGCTACGGCCTCACCAGCCTCGATGCCGACTTTGACGGTGTCCCGGACATCGTCAACATCCACAGCGAGCGGAGCCTGGCCGACGTGACCGGCGTCTCGCTCGACCTCAACAACAACGGCGCCCTCGACAACCTTGACGGCGACGGCGCCCCGCTGTCCGGCGACGAGCTGGCGGTCTTCACCGCCACGTCGGACGAGCTGACGCCGGGCAAGGCCGCGCAGTTCCTCGACCACGTGGCCGTCGTCGAGTCGTTCTTCAACGGCGCGGTCCGCCTGCGCCTGTACTGGACCGGCAGCACGACGCCCAAGGACCTCGGCTCCGTCCTGCTGTACCGTGGCGACGCGGCGGTGGCTCTCCTCCAGGGGCCTGTGCAGGTCGTCCCCGCCGGTGGCAGCAACCTCGGCAATGGGCGCGGCGCGTGGTTCGTCTACGTCGACTCCGTCGACTCGGTGGATGGCACGGTGCGCCTGATGGTCGGGCGCGGCCTCGGCGCGACCCACACCCAGATGGAGAGCGCGCCCGGCGTGCCGAACCTCGGCCCCAACCCCTGGTACACCAAGCGCTTCTACGTCGACGGCCACGAGTACAACACCGTCGCCGTCTACACCCAGGGCAGCGGCCCCAGCTCAACCTTTGGCTACATCACGCTGCGCTCGGCCACGCCGAAGTTCAACGACGTGGTGAACGCCCAGTTCTCGCTCATCCAGGACGCCTACCGGCCGGGCGAGTCCCTGTCCGTCCTGCCGCCCTTCAACTATGAGCATTACATCGTCACCGACATCCAACAGGACGTGAGCTTCCCGCCGCTGTTCTGGGGCCGCGTCCACGGGCCGGTCGCGCCCATCCTGCAGGCCAACCAGCCGCTGCCCTACGGCCCGCCGGGCGGTCCGACCTACACCGAGCCGTCGGCGTCGTGTTTCACCTTCGCCGACGAGACCCGCAACCCGCAGTTCCTGGGCGAGTTGACGGAGCGCTACGGCCAGGTCGTTCTCAGTCCCGACGTGGACCGCGAGTTCTGGTATCGCCAGCAGACCTGGACGCGTCCTGACCAGTACACGATGTTCATCCTACCGCACAACCCGCCCACGGTGACGGCGCCCGACGCCGAGTTGTACCTCGTCACCACCCAGTGGTACGCGCCACAAGGTGAGTATCGCTCCTGGTTCCAGGGTGACAGCAGTTCGCCGGTCACCCGTGGCGGCTACGTCAAGTTCTGGTTCGACCCGAGCCTGCCCACCAACAGCGCGCCGAAGCTGTACACGGACAACCGGGGCATCCGTGTCTTCGGCCGCGACTCCGAGAGCGCCGGCTCTACGGCTTTCCGCCAGGCCCAGGCGCCGCCCGGCGTGGTCGCCCCGTACGTCGAGGTCCTGCCCTACAGCGAGGTCACGAGCATCTTCGACCCGCAAGGCCCCCAGGCCCCCGTCAAGGACAGCCTGACCCTCAACCCGGCCTACATGAACGAGTTCCGCCGTGGCTCCGAAGATCTCGGCCAGTACTACGGCCAGATCTCCGTCAACAACGGCGCCACCGGCCTCGACGCGGGCGAGAAGGTCTTCCCACGCCTATGGTACGAGCCGAACTATCTCGACAGTGTCTACCGCTCAGTGGCGACGTCGGGCGGCGGTGTAACGCCCACGGACAGCTTCAGCTACCCGGCCATCCTCGAAGAGTTCACCTACCTGATGCTGGACGCCCAGGACCAGCCGACAGCCACGCTGCCCGGCGGCCGCTTCCTGTTCCCCATCGCCACGGGCCGCGACCAACTGCCCGTGCCGCCGCTGAACCCGCCCGCCAACTGGCCGACGTCGCCCAGCTTCGGCTACGGCCTGACCACCTTCGATGCCAACTTCGACGGCCGCGTCGACCCGGTGCGCATCGAGACTGAGCAGTCGCTGGCCCAGCTCACCGGCATCAGCGCCGACTTCAACGCCAACGGCATGCTGGACGACTTCGACCCCGACGGCGTCCAGTTGACCGGCGACGAGTTGGCCGTCCTTGTGACCGACGGCATCGCCCTCGACCGCAGCGACCCCAGCCGCCAGTCGGCCCAGTTCCTCGACTACATGGTCCAACTCCTGAACGTGGACTCCATCTCCGGGCGCGTCGACCTCGGCGTGTGGTACACGGGCGGCGGCCTACATCCGGTGACGGGCGGCTACTCGAAGTTCCCGAACCTGGTCCGCACCGTCTCGCTGCGGCCCCATGAGATGCTGATTGTCAACCGCAACAGCACGACCCGCATCGCCGCCGGTGGCGCCAATCTCGGCAGCGCCAGTGGCGCGTGGTTCGTCTACGTCCAGGGCGTCAACACCCCCATCCCTGGCCAGCCGGCCCTGGAAGGCGTGTCGCTCCTCATGGGCCGCGCGCTCGGTGGCGCTCAGGCCGCCATGTACGACGGCCTCGGCCAGCCCAACATGGCCGCCCCCGCGCCCGGCTATCTCAAGCGCTTCTACGTCGACGGCCACGAGTACAACGTGACCGCCGTGTTGACCGCGCCCATTGGCGGCGGCAATGCCTTCAAGGGCATCACCATCCGCACCCCGCTGCCCAAGGAGCAGGACCGCGTCGACACCGTCCAGTCCCAGGTCCTCCAGGGCTACCTGCAGGGGCCGCAGTTTGGCATCGACACCGCAGCGCTGTACGTCATGCCGCCTTTCAACGTCCCGCACACCATCCGCGAGGATGTGCGCCGCCTGCAGCCCTACGAGTTCGCCCAACCGCCGCTCCAGGCAGACCTGGCGCGCTGTCTAGGACCGTGGCGCGGCGTCGGGCCGCTGAACGCTCGCCTCAACGAGGAGGCCGTCGAGCGGCGCTTCACGGGTGAAATCCGCGAGTTGCCCTACCGCGCCCAGCCGAGCAGCAACGCGGTCTGGGAAGTCGAGTGGTTCCACATCTACCCCGACCGCTACACCGACATCTCGCTGCCCAACGGTCAGACCTACCTGTTGACGAGTGACTGGCGCAGCACGGCCGGCCGCCGCGCCTACCGAGGTTGTGACGGCCTCTACGACGCGCAGGACGAACTGGCCGCCATCCTGCCCATCCCGGCCACCAACGACGGCCGCTACTCGTACTTCCAGGCCTCGCCCGCCGCGCCGCAGCGCTTCCAGCTCTGGTATCGCCCCGAGGAGAGCCGTGACGTGTACTTCAACCCCGTCACCGGGACCCTCGGCGACGTGGTGACGGTCAGCGGCCGCGTGATGCTCCAGGGTCGCACCGATTACAGCGGCGTCAAGGTCGAGGGCGGCGGGAACTGGACCGTGACCGCCGCCGACGGCTCGTACTCGCTCAACGTCCCGGTGGGGCAGTCGTCCCTCACCGCGACGTATCCAGGCTATCTGCCGAGCGAGACGACCATTACCGTCACCGGCGCGGCCAAGACCGACGCCACCAGCCCCGTCCTGTTGCTTGGCGGTGACCCGAACAGCGACCGCAAGGTCAGCCTGTACGACCTGGTCATCATCGCGGCCAACTACGACACCCAGCCGCCGGGCGACCCCCGCGCCGACCTCAGCGGCAACGGTCGCGTGGACCTGATCGACCTGGCGATGGTCGGCAGCAACTACGGTCTGGAAGGTGTCCAGCCGTGGAGCGCCGGCACAGCCAGTAAGGCTGCCAGCCTGGGCCAGGCCGCCGAGACGGCTGGCGCGGACAAGCGCGGCGCGACGCAGGTAGTGGTCAAGGCCCCCGACACGGTGAGCGCCGGCGAGGAGTTTAGCGTCGCCGTGTGGGTGAACAGCGCCACCGCCCTGTCCGCCGCCGATGTTAGCGTGGGCTTTGACACCGAGCGTTTGACGTTGCTGGGCGATGTGGCGACACCCGCCGAGCCGGGCAAGCTGTTCGACCCGGCCTACAGCTTCGTCGCCCTCAACCAGAGCGACCTCAAGGCCGGCGGGGTGCGCTTCGTCCAGACCCGCCTGGGCGGCGCTCAGCCCGGCCAGGGAACCCTGTTCACCCTCCGCTTCCGCGCCCTCCGCGACGGCGCGCCCGCCGTGACCGTCCAGCAGGTCGACCTGCTCGGCGCGGCCATGGAGCGCGTCCCGCTCGAGTAAGAGCCGCCGAGACAACGAGAGGGGCCGTCGCCATCTGGACGGCCCCTCTCGTTTTGCCTGCGAGCACTGGCACATGGGTTGCTTTAGGAGGGAGTAACGCTCAAATCACGCTTTCAGGCAGGGGACGGGCAGTGTAATGCTGCTCCTTATGGCCCTGTCGTTTTGCCATGCTGCCGTCCCGGTGTCTCTGACCGAGACGAAGGAGAAACATGGATACTCTCACACCCGGCCAGCCGGTGATTCACATGCACGATGTCTCGTGGCAGGCTGGCGGCACGACTATCATCGACCGGGTCAGCCTGACCGTCGAGCCGGGCACGATCTACGGCTTCATCGGCCCCAGCGGCTCTGGCAAGACCACCGTCATCCGTCTGCTCAACGGCGTCTACGAGCCGTCAGAAGGTGAGGTGCGCGTGCTGGGGCAGGCGCCCGCCCGCTGGGGCCAGCAGCAGCGCGAGCGCGTCGGCTACATGCCCCAGTTGTTCGTCCTCTATCCCACCCTGACCGTCAACGAGAACCTGGACTTCGCCGCTAGCACCTACGGCATGGGCTGGTGGTCGCGGCGGCAGCCCAAGCGCGAACTCCTGGAGTTTGTCGGGCTGTGGGAACACCGCCACAAGCTGGCCCAGTCCATCTCTGGCGGCATGCAGCGCCGCCTGGAACTGGTCTGCGCCCTTATCCACGACCCGACGCTGCTCTTCCTCGACGAGCCGACGGCCGGCATCGACCCCGTCCTGCGCGCGACTATCTGGGACCACCTCAAGGACTTGCGGGACCGTGGCAAGACGCTCTTCGTCACCACCCAGTACGTGACCGAGGCCGAATACTGCGACCGCGTTGGCCTGATCCACGCCGGCCGCCTCATCGCCGACGGCACACCTGAGGAGTTGCGTAACCTGGCCTTTGGCGGCCAGGTCGTCACGCTAGCCTACGGGCGGTTGAACTACGACTTGCTGGCGCGGCTTGAAGCGCTGCCCGAAGTGGTCGACGGCTCGATCCAGCGCGTCTCGCGCGACACCGCGCAAATGGTCGTCGATGACGCGGGCACCGCCATCCCGCTCATCTTGCGGCGGCTCGAAGACAGTGGGATTCCCCTGGAGACGGTCCGCATCACGGAGGAGAAGGTACCCTTCGATGATGTGTTCGTGCGCCTCATTGAGCAAGACGATCAGCAGCGAGAGGTCGTCACGGAGGAGGTTGTCCATGCGGGCGCTGCTTAAGTTCTTTATCCGCGTCTCGGCGTTTGTGGCTAAGGAGATTCGGGAGGTCATCCGCCAGCCCCGCCTGGTGCTGAGCCTGATTCTGGGGCCGTTCCTCATTCTCGCTCTGTTCGGTGTCGGCTACCGCAGCGAGGCGCCTGTGTTGCGCTCGGTCATCGTTGCGCCTGCCGATCCCACCATCATGCAGCAGGTCGAGCAGTACGCCGCGACGCTTGGCAAGCAACTCCAGGTCACGGCCGTCTTGTCTGATACCCAGGTGGCGCAACTCCTGACGTCCCTCGATCCGGCCCTGACCCCCCAGCGGCACAGCGTCGCCACCACCCTCCTGGCCAGTTCGCAGTCGGACATGGTGGCGGCCTTCCCCCCCAACGCCGCCCAACTCATCGAAGGTGGTCAGTCCGCTCCGCTGGTGCTGTACTACAACACCGCCGACCCGGTCCGCGACCAGTATGTCGGCTGGTTTGGCCGCGTCTACACTGACGAGATCAACCGCCGCGTGCTCGTCTCTGTTGCCCAACAGACACAAGGCTCGACTGCCTCGCTTCAGGAAGAACTTGGCAACGTGCGGGCCGCCACCCAGGAAACGCGGGCGGCCCTTCAGGCGGGCGACCAGGCCCGCGCTTCCCAGTCGGCCCAGCAACTGGACCAGTCGACCGACCGCCTCACGTCGGCGGTAGCGGCGGGCGTGGGGCTACTGGCTGGCGTGCAGTCCAACGTGGGTGGGCCCGGCGCTTCCGAGGCCTCGTCGGCCCTGACCGCCGCCCAGCGCTTGCAGCGCAATACGGGCGCGCTGAGTGATAACCTCAGTTCGTCCAGCGGCGGGACCAGCGCGACGAGTCAGCAGCGGCTAGACGAACTGACCCAGATTGAGCGCGACACGACACAGTTGGAGGGGCTGCTGGCGAAGTTCAAGCGTATCCCGCCCCAGGTGCTGGCGTCGCCCTTCCAGAGCAAGGCCGAGAACGTGGCCGCCATTCCCCCGAACTTTGTCACCTACTACGGGCCTGGCGTCCTGGCCCTGCTATTGCAGCACCTGGCCGTGACCATCGCGGCGCTGTCCCTCGTCCGCGAGCGGCTCCTGGGCGCCATCGAGGTCTTCCGCGTCGCCCCGCTGTCGGCCTTCGAGGCCCTGCTCGGCAAGTACCTGAGCTATATCCTCTTCTGCCTGGTCGTCGCCGTGGTCCTGGTCGGGTTGCTCGTCTTCGGCCTGGGTATCCCGCTGCAGGCCGCCACCTGGCCCCCCACGCCCCTGCACCTGCTCTATGTCGGCGCGACGCTCCTCGCGCTCATCGTGGCGTCGTTGGGCATTGGCTTTGTCATCTCGGCGGTGTCAAAGACCGATAGCCAGGCCGTCCAGTTGTCGATGATCGTCCTGCTGGCGTCCATCTTCTTCAGCGGCTTCTTCCTGTCGCTGGATGCCCTCTACGGCCCGGCGCGCATCGTCGCCTACGCGCTGCCCGTTACGTACGCCATCCGTGCCCTCCAGGCGCTCATGCTGCGCGGCGAGCAGCCCGCCCTGCCCGATGTGTCGATGCTGGCGAACTGGCAGACCAACAGCCTGACCGTGCCCCTCCTGGCCCTGGCCCTGGGCAGCCTGGTGCTCTTTATCCTGGCGAACAGTCTGTTCGCTCGGTCGTTCAAGGGGGTGTAACCGCCTCGCTCCCCGCTACATGAGTGCTTTCAGCGCCCCGCCGTCGACGGGGATGGACACGCCAGAGATGAAACTGGCCTGCTCGGACGCCAGGAACACGGCCAGCGCCGCGAACTCCTCCGGTGTCCCGATGCGGCGCGTCGGGATGTCGCGGGCGTTGCGGTGTAGGATGTCGTCGACGCTGACGCCCTCGGCGTCCGCCTGCCGCCGCGCCAGTGACCGCGAGCGGTCGGTGAGAATCGAGCCGGGCAGGAGGTTGTTGACCAAGATGCCGTCCGGCCCGAACTCCGTCGCCAGGCTCTTGACGAGCGCCGTCACGCCCGCCCGCGCCACATTGGACAGGACGAGGGTTGGGCTGGGCTGCTTGACCGTCAGCGAGGTGATGGTCAGGATGCGGCCCCAACGCTGCGCCTGCATGTCCGGTATCACCAGGCGGCACAGCCGCACCACGCTCATCAGGTTCTGATCCAGCGCAGCGTGCCACTCGGTCTCGCCAAAGTCGGCGAACTTGCCGGGCGGCGGGCCGCCGGCGTTGCAGATCAGAATGTCGATGGGGCCAAGAGCCTCTTTTGTGCCCTGGACGACGCGCTCGATATCCTCAAGCCGGCTCATGTCGCCGGGCAGCGCGACCACTTCAGCGCCCGTCGCGGCCCGCATCTCGTCCCCCGTCGCCTTCAACGCTGCCTCGCCCCGCGCCGACACGGCCACGCGGCAGCCGGCCTGCGCCAGCCCCAGCGCGATGGCCTTGCCCATCCCCTTGCTGCCGCCCGTCACCAGCGCTACCCGCCCCTGAATCCCTAGGTCCATATGGGTCTCTCCTTTCAGCGCCTCAGTCTAGCCAGGATTAACAGAATTTACATAATACCATCATCCTGTAAATCCTGTTAATCCTGTCCATGATCGCCCGCCCAGTCTCCATACTTCGAGTAGAAAACGTCTTTGACGGCCTGGTACTGGTCCTCGCTGAGACCCTGGTAGGGCGACAGCAGCCGCAACGGCATGTCCTCCAGCCCGCCCAGCCGCACAATCAGCTTGTCGTAGGCCCCGTCGATGTGCTCGTCACTCAGGATCGGGCCGAGCACGTCGCGGACAAAGTCGTGGAAGTCCCGTTGCAGGCGGAACAGCGTCTCGACGTCGCCGCGCCGACCCGCCTCGAACAGCGCGCGCGCCTGGCGCGGGACCAGCGGCCCGAACGACGACAGCAGCGAGCATTCGCCGTACAGACAGCCGTGGGGGAAGTTCTCCTCGCCAAAAAAGTGCTGCAACTCCGGCGCGTGGCGCATCAAGTCCGAAGCGCGCGCCAGCCCGCCCCCCGTGTTCTTGGTGGCGGCCAGGTTGGGGACGGCGTCCACCAGGCGGCGATAGTCGACGCCGGTGAGCAGCCGCTTGGCGCGCGGCAGGTTGTAGTGGAGGAACCGCGCGTCGGGGAACGCGCCACACACGTCCTGGAAGAAGGTCATCACTTCCGTGTCGTTGAGTGGTCCCCAACTGGGCAGCGAGATCTGGAAGACGCGGAAGCCGACGTCGTAGGCGCAGGCCAGCCGTTCGACGATGTTAGCCGTCGATAGGCCGATGACGCCCACCATCGGGTGGACGTCATCACCTCGGGTCTCCTCGTGGAAGATGCGCACCATCTGCTGGAAGCGGGCCGTGTCCACGGCGTAGCCCTCGCCCGCCGTGCCGAAGATGTACAGGTGGTTGAAGCCAAGGGCCAGGACATGGCGTACCTCGCGGCGGAAAACATCCTCCAACAATTGCTCGCGCTCGTCCCACGGCGCTTCGCACGACACGAGGATGGCTTGTGGGTAGCGGGGCATGGCGTTCTCCTACTGCTGTGATTGGACGCGGCGCAGGAGGGTCTCCCGCGCCTGGTGGAAGGGGCGCTCCAGGTAGGCCTGGTGGTCGGCCTCGCCGTGGTGATGGGTGATGCCATCGGCGTGGGTGTGATACGGGGCGCGCTGACGGATGTAGGCCAGGCTGCCCTCGACCAGCGTCAGCATGTACTGGACGGTGTCCGCGTTGTACAGACGCCACTCGTCGCCGACGGCGATGTAGACCGGCGAGGTGTGGGCAAAGACGCTGCGCCGCCAGCCGTCGAAGTGCGGGCGCGCCGTGTAGCCCGGCCCGCCGCAGCGCGCGGCCAGCCAGGTGTGGCCGTTGACGGCGAGCCTAGCCCGCAGGGCGAGGCGCCGGCTGCCCCTAGTCTCCTCGGTCGTGGCGACGACGCGGCCCTGTTGGACGATCTCGAGGCTGTGGATGGGAAAAATCGACTCCGCCGTCGCCTCCACCTCCACCGTGCCTCCGCCCAGGGGCAGCCGCAGTGTGTCGCCGACGGTCGCGCCGTCGACCGTGAGACTCAGCATTGGCCCGCCGCTGAGGAACGTGCGGCCGGCGCGGACGGCCTGGCACCAGTTGTCATAGTTGAACTCGGCATCAGGGAGGTAGGCGTAGGTGCGGTACATGCCCACCGCGACGTCACTGGTCATCTTATCGGTGCCGCCCACGAGCGGCAGCCGGTAGCCACCGTTGAGATAGCGGTAGTACTCCAGGTGGAAGTACGGGTCGTGGCGCAGCATCTCGACGGCGTCGGCGCGGCCTGTGGCGATGAGGGCCGCCGGTTCGCCGTTCGGGTTGGGGAGGTGGGGCAGGATGACCGTCCCGCCCTGGGCGCGGCCCTGGTCAGCCCAGTAGGCCATGACCTCCTCCAGCGTGCCGCCCAACTCCGCCTCCTCCGGCCCGTCCGTACACCACGGCATGACCGGCGTCTTGAGACCCCACAGCGTCAGGTGGCCGAGCAGGTGTTGGCGGTTCTCCTGGGAGGTGTAGACGATGGTCCGTCCGTGGTTCGTCGTCGTCTGCCCCAGCGCGTCCTCGGTGTTCGTGAACAGGTGGCCCCACTGGGATTGGAGCAGGTTGACGACGTTCAGGTCTTCGGCCTGCGCTTCGCGGTGCGCGCCGTTGGCGCCCAGAAAGTGGACGTGCGAGTCGCCGCTGAACCAGCGGCGGGCGTTCATGTCGACCACGCGCTTGAGGCGCAGCGTTAGCGCCTGCTGCCCCGGCTCGATGGTCACGCTTGTCCGCAGCGGCTCATATTCGTACCCCCGCGCGATGTCCACCAACACCTCGCCACGCGGGAGCCAGCCCTGGCACTGGCCGTCGATGTAGGCGTAGGTGATCTGCCCCAGGCGCAAGTCGCCGCCGACGTCCATGTGCCAACTGTTCAAGTTCGAGTTGACATGCTGGTGGTGGCCGTGTGGCTGGTAGGGGATGCCTTCCGTCGAGCGGAAGTGGACGCGGCAGGGGACGGGCGTGTCAGTAGCGTCGTCGAGTACCGTCACCCGTACCCAGTTGCGGCCCCGGTCCACCACCTCCAGGTTGACTCGGTCTGTCTCGACGCGACCCTGGGCCTGCAGCGCGCCCCAGTTGACCTGCCCCAGCGCCTCGCCGACGGGCTGAACGCTCACCGTCGCCGAGGAGTTAGCGGCGACCTCCACGTAGGCCGGGCTGGTATGACGAT
>CAZLBQ010000164.1:0-11744 GCA_964557745.1 uncultured Anaerolineales bacterium | reverse complement strand
TTGTTGTCGCCCACGCCGCGCGCGTACAGGCGGCCGTTGCGGATGGTCGGCTCGAAGGGCGGCGACACCCAGGCGTCGAGGGGGTCGGGCGGCTGGACGTCG
Organism: uncultured Anaerolineales bacterium; assembly: GCA_964557745.1. Classification (GTDB taxonomy): domain Bacteria; phylum Chloroflexota; class Anaerolineae; order Epilineales; family JAHCIE01; genus JAHCIE01. The sequence goes on along the minus strand of CAZLBQ010000164.1, from coordinate 11,642 downwards.
TAGTGGCCGTAGAGCAGGACGGTCGGCGCGCCGGGCGCGTCCGAGCGGCGGCCGACGACCATCGGCCAGCCCTCGGTCGGGATGGCCTGGGTGTCCAGACCCAGCCCGCTGAGCAGGTCGACCAGGAAGCCGGCGACCTCGCCGATGCCCAGGCCGTGGGCGCTGATGCTCGGGCGGCGCACGTAGTCGATGAGCCGCTCGATGAAGCCCTGCTGGTTGGCGTCGATAGTAGCGAAGACGTCGGAGAGATTGGGGGTCGTGGTCATGGCTTAGTCTCGCACCACCTGGCCGCCCTTGAGCACACACGCAATGTGGCGGACGTGGCTGACGTTGGTCAGCGGGTTGTCGTTGAGGACGAGCAGGTCGGCGTACTTGCCGACTTCGACCGTCCCGATGTCCCCCGCCATGTCCATCAGGCGGGCGTTGTTGCGCGTGACGGTCAGCAGCGCCTCCTTGGGGCTGAGGCCGTACTGGACCAGGTACTCCAGCTCAATCGCCATGCTGTCGCCGTGGGGACCGAACTCGTTGCCGCCCGCGTCGGAGCCGGAGCCGAGGGGCACGCCCAGCTCCATCGCCAGCGGGACCGTCTTGTACATGGCCTGCTTGCCGGGCGAGGCGCGGCGTAGGAAGTCCTCCGACTCGGCGGACAGCTTCTGGCCAGTGCGCGGCTGGCCGACGGCCAGGGTGAGGACGAGGAACGTGCCGCGCTCGGCCATCATGCGCGCCGTGTCGGCGTCCTCGCAGAGGTAGGTGCCGTGCTCGACGGCGTCCAGCCCGGCCAGGACGCAGTTGCGGATGCCGCCGACGCCGTGGGCGTGGGCCGCGGCGCGCTTGCCCAGCTTGTGGGCCTCGTCGGCCGCTGCCGCCATCTCCTCGACGCTCAGGTGGGCCTTGTGGACGTCCATGCCGGGGGTCGCCGCCCCACCCGTCGCCATCATCTTGATGATGTCCGCGCCGCGCTTGAGCTGCTCGCGCGCCGCCTTGCGCATCTCGTCCGGGCCGTCGGCCTCACGGGCGATGAAGTAGGCGTGGCCGCCGGTCATCGCCAGCAGCTTGCCCGCGACCTTCATGCGCGGGCCGGGGATCAGGCCGTCGTTGACGGCGCGGCGCAGCGACATCTCGAGGTAGTCGTGCCCACCGATGTCGCGCACCGAGGTCGTGCCGTTGTAGAGGAGTTTCGCCAGGGTGTTGACGGCCTCGATGGTCAGGCGGTCGCGGTCGTTGTCGCGCACCAGGCGCAGCACACTCTCGCGCCCGTTCCAGCAGACGTGGATGTGGCCGTCGATGAGGCCGGGCATGACGTACTTGCCCGTGGCGTCGATCTCGCGCTCGATGGCCTGACCCCGGTCGACGGCGTCGGCCGGGCCGATCCAGGCGATGCGCTCGCCGTCGACGAGGATGGACTGGCGGGGCTGGGGGTCGGCGCCCGTGGCGTCGAACAGCGTGGCGTTGTGGATGAGGAGCATAAGCGGTGTCTAGTCCTCCGATGGTGACGCGCGGCGAAGCCGATTAGCTCGCCAAGAAGCGGCGGACGGTCTGTAGATACAGGTCGCTCTCTTCGACCTGGGGCGAGTGGCCGCTGTGCTCGAAGATGACGAGTTGCGCGCCGGGGATAGCGGCGGCGATCTCCTCGGCCGCGGCGAGTGGGGTAATCCAGTCGTGCCGCCCGACGATGACGAGCGTTGGCACCCGAATCTCGGCGAGGCGCGCCCGCAGGTCGTAGTGGGGCAGGGCGCGGCCGAAGCACGCGTTGTGCGTCTCGACGACGTAGGTCAGGCCGCGCGCCCGCGCCTGGGCCTGGGCGATGTCGGCGTGGTCGAAGTAGAGCGGCTGCAGGGCGACGAACACATCGCGGAACTCGTCGTTGTCGCGCATCTGGCCCGCGAACAGGCGACGAATCTTGTCCTCGTCCAGGCCCGGCAGGTTGGCCCGCAACGCCGCTGCCTGGGCGATGCCCTCGTAGCCGTTCCAGGCCGCTGTGTCGGCCAGGATAAGGTGTGTCAGGTGCTCCTGGAAGCGCAGGGCGTACTCCAGGGCGATGAAGCCGCCGTACGAGCGGCCCAGCAGCGCCATCTTGTCGAAGCCGAGCTGCTGCCGCAGGCCGTCGACGTCGCGGGCAAAGGCGTCGTGCGTGAGCGCCGCGGCCGGGACGCGCGCCGACTGGCCGCAGCCGCGCAGGTCGAACGCCACCAGGGTGAACTGGTCGGCCAGCGCGGCGTGGGTCGTCGTGTTGGCGCGGTGGTCACTGAGGCCCGGCCCGCCGTGGACGAGCATGAGCGGCGGCCCGCTGCCTTCGACGGCATAGAAGAGTTGCGTTCCATTCAGGTTGGCGAACATGCCCTACTGTTCCAACTCTGCTGCAATCATCGCCAATACCACTTCCGCAGTTAGAGGTTCGCTTGGCTTCACATTCGTATCTTCCGCCTCGTGGACATGAAACGGGTGCCTGCTGATCTCCGTATGGTGCGCCGCGTTGTCCCACCGTTTGCGCAGGCTGCCTGCGGCGGTTTGCCAGTGATAGCTATAGCTGACAACCTACACCGCCTCGTTCTCGACCTGGAAGAACTCGAACATCTCAACCAGGCTGCCGTCGAGGAGCGACAGGCGGTAGCGAAACAAGCCTTTATCGCCCTGGGCTTCTTCGCGAACGATGCTGAGGTGCGTGACGCACGACAGCCCAATGATGAACGCCTTGACGCGGGCGATGTACTCCGGGGCGTCTTTCATGCGGCTTTCTCTAGCCGCTGGAGTTTTGCCCGGGCATCCTCACGCAGGCGATAGAGGCCCGACCACTCGAAGAAATCCATCGCATCGCCCAGTTCACCCGCCGTGAAGCGTTGGTAGAACGTGTCAGACGGCATGTGATAGCGTTCCTCGAACTGGCGCAACTCGCTCTCATAGCGTTCTAGACGCAGGCGATGCTGGCTGGCGGCAACATCGATGAGCTTGTCGAGAACGCGGTCCAGCTCTGGCTCATCCGAGTATGCCTGTCGCAGCGCCTCGAGCTTCGTGTCAATGTCCATCATGCGCCTCCCTTCGGCTGGTGCTCATATTCTAGCCATTCCATCGAGACGCGCATATCGGGCCGCTAGGCGTAGGCGACCAGCAAGTCGTCTGGGTCGGCCAACCCGGCGGCGACCTTGGGCGGGGTCATGTAGGCGCGCTTGCTGTGCGTCAGCCCGGCCCCTACCAGCGCCTCGGCCGTCTTGAGCGCCACCTTGCCGGGGTTGATGACCGGCACGCCCAGCACGTCCGCCGCCTCCTCGGCGATGCCGAGAAAGCCCATGCTCATGCAGCCCAGCACGAGGGTGTCCGCGCCGTCGTCGTCCAGGCAGCGGCGGCCCTGCTCGACCACGCGGCGCACCGTCTCGGCGCGGTCGTGGCCCAGGGCCAGGACGGGCGTCTCAACCACACGCACCGAGGCCAGCCGCTCGCGCAGACCGGCGTGGTCCACCAGGCGGCGCAGGCCGATGACGATGCTCTGGGTGACGGTGATGATGGAGAAGCGGTAGCCGAGCAGGGCCGCGGCGTAGAAGCCCGCCTCCCCTGGGCCGACGACCGGCATTGTCACCACCTCGCGGATGCCGTCCAGCCCAGGGTCGCCGTAGCAGCCCAGGATGGCGGCGTCGTAGCCCTGGCGCTCAACCGCCATCATCTGCTCGACGGCCCCCGGCACGCTCAGGTACTCCTCGACCATCGACTCGATGGACGCCGGGCCGCGCGGCACGTCACAGATGTCGACCTGGGTGCCGGGCGCGGCCCACGCGCGTAGCAGACCCACCCGTCGCGCCAGTTCGGCCTGGCCTTCGACGGTCCGCCCCAGGGGGCCGGGCACGACGTACATCAGGCGCATGCGCTGATTACCTCGCGGCGCGCCTCGCGGAAGGCGGCGATGACGCGGTTCTGGCCGCGCGTCAGGTGGGTGAGGAGGATGCGGCCCTGGTCGCTGGTCGGGTCGGTCTTGGCCAGGTCGAGGGCTGGCGCGATGTCAGGCAGCGGCGGGATGGGCACGGCCGGCTCGTTGCGGAACGCGCCGTGGCGGGTGAAGTTGATGGGGACCAGGATGCGCGCCAGGCGCATGAGCGCGCTGTTGATGCGGCGCGCGTCGGCGTCGCCGACCTGCGGGTTCTTCAGGCTGCCCGCCTGGCGGTAGAGCGTCTCCAGGTCGGCGCGCAGGCCCTGCGCCTCGGCCAGGGCCGGGCCGAAGTCGAACTTGCCCGCCGCCGCCTCACTGTACTTGGTCAGCGTCTCGATGAACTCGTCGGCCAGGCGGACGAAGTTGAAGGGCAGGATGGGCGCGTTGGCGACGCGGCTGAGGGAGGAGACGTAGACGCGCAGGTCGCGCAGCAGGTTGTCCTTGTCCGCGATCTCTAGCTGGTCGTTCTCGGTGTGCCAGGCGATGTTGCCGCCGCAGCCGCCGACGGCGTAGTAGCCCTTCTCTTTAGCGAGGTCTTCGGGCATCGTCGACAGGAGCATGAAGAAGCTGGTGATGCCGATGTTGTTGAACGAGTAGTCACCGGCCTGGTGCGGGCGCTCCATGTGCGAGTCGAGGCCCGCCGCGTCGCGGATGGCGGCCTGGGCCAGGTCGACGGCCTCGCTCATGCACGTGAGGTCGCGGTACTCCGTCGCCCAGCGGCAGCCAGGCGAGTCGCTGTTGCCAGGGTCGACTCAGTTCTCGGCCAGCTCCAGCTCGAAGGTGTCCGCCTACAACGGCGAGCCGGCGTAGCGGCCAGTCGAGTGGCCCGGCCGACAGGCGATGCGCACCGAGCGCTTGAGCTTGTCGCGGTTCTGACAGAAGACGCGCGCCAGTTCGAGCAGAGTGGCGTCCCTCACGGCGTTGTCGCCGATACCCACGTCCCACGAGTCGTAGTGGCCGTGGACGAGGACGAACTTGTCAGGCTCGTCCGTGCCCGGAATCTCGGCGACGGGGACGAGACACGGCATCCAGCCCTCGTTGAGGTCGGCGTGGAGCGTGACCTGGAGGCCGCCCGCCTTGGCCTGCTCGATGAGCCACTCGCCATCCGGACGGTTGACAGCCACGACGGTCGACTTGGGCAGGCGCGGCCAGGTGTCCAGGTCGGGCGCGCCCCAGATGGTGGTGCAGATGCCCCAGTGGATGTCGACGCCCGGGTTGACGTAGATCTGCCCAATCGCGCCGCGCCGGTCGAACTCGGCCACCGCGCCGGGCATGGACATGCCCTCGCTGATGGTGATCTTGCCCCGTACGTCGATGTCCTGGCGGGCCAGGAAGTCAAACAGGACCGAGGCGTTGCGGGCGAAGCTGGCCGGGACGTAGACGACCTCGCCGGTCACGCCCCCTGGTCCCGACGGGCGGGCCATGGCGGGCGTCTTGGCGCGGATGCGGCGCTCGCCGGCGGTCACGCTCGCCTCGCGCGGGATGCTCAGGAATAGCGTCGGCTCGTGCACGGTGTGGGGCACGCCCCACGCCGACAGGCGGTCGCTGATGTACTCGGCGGCGACGCGCTCGTCCTGGCTGCCCGACTCGCGGACGAGGGTCGTGTAACGCTCGATGAGCGCCCAGGGCGCATCCAGCGAGATTTCTTCCAGCAGGGCGGCTTCGGTCGCGGCGTCGGGAGACTGGTACAGACTGGTCATCGGTTCAAGGCTCCTTTGGTTGAGCGTTATGAATACGGCGGGCAGCGTTAGGGAACGATGGCCCGTCCGTTGACGGGCGTCAGCGCCTCGAGGAGTGGAGGGAAGCCGAGCCGCTGCGAGATGTCGGCGGCGGCCCGGCGGACGAGCAGGGTGTAGCGCTCGACACGGTCGGCGGTGAAGCGGTCACTGGGACCGGCGACGCTGAGGCCCGCCACGACGCGGCTGCTGTGGTCGCGGATGGGCGCGGCAACGGAGTGCGCGCCCTGGTCCAGGTCGTCCAGCGTGACGACATAGCCATCGGCGCGAATCTGGGCGAGGATGGCCCGCAGCCGGTCGCGGTCGGTGACGGTGGCCGGGGTAATCTGGGGCAGCGGCAGCCGCTCCAGGAGGTCGGGCTGCTCCTCCACAAGATAGGCGAGCAGGGTCTTGGGAACGCCTCCCACGTGCAGCGGCGAGCGGCGGCCGACTTCGCCGTAGAGCCGGATGGGGTGCTGGCTCTCGCGCTTGTCGATGACCAGGCACTGGTCGCCATCCACGATACCCAGGAACACGGCCTCGCCGGTGGCGAGCGCTAGCTCGTCCATGACCGGACGGGCGGCAGGGATGATACTCAGCCGCCGCTGGACGGCGCTGCCGAGTTCGAGCAGCCGCAGGCCGAGGCGGTAGGTCTTGGTGGCGGGGTCGTGCTCGACGAAGCCGTGCCGCTCCAGCGTCGCCAGGATACGGAACGTGCGGCTCTTGTTCAGGCCGAGCCGCTGGCTGATCTCCGTCAGGTTCTGTTCGCCTCGCCCCTGGCCCAGGAACGTTTCCAGAACCTGGAGGGCGCTATCGAGGACCGAGATGTTGTAGTCGCGGCCGTGGTCCGACATCCGAGGCTCGGTCTCCTGGCGCTGGGGTCGCAGCGCAATTTTATAGAGTAAAATGGGGTTTTAGTGAGTGGAAAGACTCTATCACACTTTTTGGCCTTTGTCAATAGGGTGACGGGCGATTTTTGACATGGTTCCCAAACGTGCTACCATGCGGGGCGCTAACAAGCGGAGGTGCTATGAGACTACTAATTTGGGGCGCGGGCGCCATTGGTGGCGCCATCGGCGCGCACCTGGCCCGCGCCGGCCATGACGTGACCTTTGTGGACTGCGTTGCCGAGCACGTCGATAGGGTCAACGCCGAGGGCCTGCGCATCACTGGCCCCGTCGCGGAGTTTGTGGCGCACGCGCCGGCGTTCACGCCTGAGCAAGTGCGGGGCGAGTGGGAGACGGTCGTGCTGGCCGTCAAGGCGCACGACACGCGGGCGGCCACCGAGGCGCTCGCGCCGCATCTCAACTCGGACGGCTGTGTGATCTCGGCGCAGAACGGGCTAAACGAGTTGGTGATTCAGGACATCGTGGGGCCGCCGCGCACCGTCGGCTGCTTCGTCAACTTTGGCGCGGACTACCACGCGCCGGGCCTCATCCTGTATGGCGGGCGCGGGGACGTCGTGCTGGGCGAGATCGACGGGCGTATCACCCCGCGTATCGAGGCCCTGCACCGCGCCTTCCTCGACTTCGATGACCGCGCCATCGTGACGCCCAACCTCTGGGGCTATCTGTGGGGCAAGCTGGCCTACGGCGCGCAACTGTTCGTCACGGCGCTGACCAACGACTCGATTGCCGACGCCCTGGCCGACCCCCGCTATCGGGACGTCTATATTGCCGTCGCCCAGGAAGTGCTGCGGGTGGCCCAGGCGCGGGGCGTCCGGCCCGAGGCGTTCAACGGCTTCGACCCGCACGCCTTTGCGCCCGGCGTCGACCCAGCCGTCTCGCGGCGCTCGCTGGACGACATGGTGGCCTTCAACCGCCGCTCGGCCAAGACGCACAGCGGCATCTGGCGCGACCTGGCGGTGCGCAAGCGCAAGACCGAAGCCGATGACCAACTCGGTCCCATCGTCACTCTGGGGGCGGAGGTGGGCGTCCCCGCGCCGCTGACCGCCAGGGTCATCGACCTGGTCCACCAGATTGAGGCCGACCAGCGCCCGCTGAGCCACGCTAACCTGGACGAACTCACGACTCTCCTGAGGCAAGCCCCATGACCGCCTACACTGATTTTCAGGCTCATATCGCCGCCATCAACGACCTCTACAACGCCATCTCCATCCTGACCTGGGACGCCCGCACCCAGATGCCGCCGGGCGGGGCGGAGACGCGCGGCCTACAACTGGCGACGCTGTCGCAACTGGCTCAGGAGCGCTTCACCAGCGACACGACGGCCCGGCTGCTGGACCGCGCCGAGGCCGAGGTTCAGAGCGACGACCCTGACTCGTACCGGCGGCGCGCCGTTCGCCAGGCCCGCGAGGCCTACACCATTGTCAAACGCATTCCGGCCACGCTGACAGGGGAGATAGCGGCCTACCGGGCCACCGCTCAACAAGTATGGAGCGAGGCCAAAGCCGCCAACGACTTCCCGCGCTTCGCGCCCTACCTGAGCCGCATGGTGGAGTTCGAGCGCCGCCTGGCGGAGGCCATCGGCTACACGGCCCACCCCTACGACGCGCTGTTGCTCCAGTACGAGCCGGGGATGACGGCGGCGCGTCTGGCCGACCTGTTTGTGGCGCTGCGCGAGCGCACCCTGCCCCTGACGCAGCGCATCACCGCGCGCCCCGTCCCGCGCGTCGATTTCCTCAGCCGTGACTATCCGGAGGAGCAGCAGCGGGAGTTCGCCCTCGGCTTGGCGGAGTTGCTGGGCTACGACTTGCGGCGCGGCCGGCTGGACCGCTCGGCGCACCCCTTCGAAGTCTCGTTTACCCGCGAGGATGTGCGCATCACAACGCGCTATCAACGCTCGTACCTGCCAGGGGCGTTGTTTGGCGTTCTCCACGAGACGGGGCACGCGCTCTACGAGCAGGGCGTCGACCCGGCCCTGACCCGCACTGCGCTGACTACCGACTTCCTCGGTCAGTACGCTGTCGGCGGGACGAGCTTCGGGGCGCACGAGTCGCAGTCGAGGCTGTGGGAGAACCTGGTGGGGCGCAGCCGGGTGTTCTGGCAGCGCCACTTCCCACGCCTGGCCGCGACCTTCCCGGCCCAACTCGCTGATGTCAGCGCCGACGAGTTCTACCACGCGGTCAACGTGGTGCGGCCAAGCCTGATCCGGGTCGAGGCCGACGAGTTGACCTACAACTTCCACATCATGCTGCGCGTCGAGATCGAGATGGGGCTGCTGGATGGGAGCCTGGCGGTGGCGGACCTGCCCGACATCTGGCGCGACCGCATGCAGACCACCCTGGGCGTCACCCCACCCGACGACACGCGCGGCGTGTTGCAGGATATCCACTGGTCGTCAGGCTCGTTTGGCTCGTTCTGCACCTATACCATCGGTAATGTCATGTCCGTCCAGTTGTTCGACGCCGCTCGACGTCAGGTGGCCGACCTGGACGAGGCCCTGACGCAGGGCGACTACGGGCCCCTGCGCGGCTGGCTGACCGAGAACATGTACCGCCACGGACGGGCGTTCAGCGCGAGTGAGTTGCTGGTGCGGGCGACGGGCCGCGACCTGGACGTGGAGCCGTACCTGAGCTACCTCGAAACCAAGTACGGCGAGCTGTACGGGGTGTAGGCTCAGAGCGCGGGTCGGTCGAAGTAGGCTGTCGGCTCGGGCGAGCGGTAGAAGGTGATGGCGTAGGCGATACGATTGGCGTGGCCGGGGGAGAGGGGCGGCAGGGCGTCGGGGTCGAACCAGCAGGCGTCCAACGTCTCATCGGACGGCCCCGGCTCGCCCGCCACAGGTTCACACTGAAAGACCGCCTGGTAGAGCTGCCACGTCGTGGCCGTGCCGCAGAAGCGCGAGTCCCAGACGCCCATGAGGGCTGTCGGGCGCACCGTCAGCCCCGTCTCCTCCCACGTCTCGCGGCAGGCGGCCTCGGCGGCCGTCTCGCCCGCGTCCACCATGCCGCCGGGCATGGCCCACAAGCCGTCGTCGGCGCGCTGGATGAGCAGGATGCGGCCCTGGGCGTCGAAGATGGCGGCGTCGACGGCGGGGAGGGGGCCGTTGAGGCTCGGCTCCTCGCGCCAGCGCCGCTCGATGTCAGGGGCGGGGACGTCGTCGAGCGCGGCGCGCATCTCGGCGGCGATCTTGAGGACGCGGTCGAAGTTGGCGCGGTCGTGGGGGTCGCGGCTGAAGTGGAGGCCGCGCTGCGCCAGGGACATGAGGGTGTGCGCCCACCAGCCAACGCGTTGGGGGAGGGATGGGGTACTCATGGCTACTGCCGCCAGACGAGGATCAGGACGCGATTGATGACCGCAACGACGATGAACACGAGGGCCAGGGTCGGCTGCGCGGCGGCCCACAGGGCCAACGCGGCCACGCCAAACACCACCACCCCCAGGGCGAAGCGCACGGGGCCGGGGACGGTCACGGCTGCCTTGGGCGCGACGAACGCGCCCCAGACGACGGCCGCCAGGACGGGCGCGCCCAGGCCGAGCAGCAGCCTCATGGGCCAGCTCTGGCCGACGCGCCAGCCCCAATAGCCGAGGGCGGCCAGGGCGCACAGTTCGAGCAGGAAGGCGAGGGCGAGGTTGGCGGCGCGGAGAGTGGTCATCTATACTCTAGCTATGTCTAGTGTTGAACCGTTAGGCCGCTGCGAGTTGTGCGGGCGCAGCCCCATCCGCACCACCCGCCACCACCTGGTGCCGCTGAGCGAAGGCGGGCGGGGCGGCCCGCTCGCCGACCTATGCGCGGGCTGTCACCGCCAGATCCACGCCCTCTTCAGCAATGAGGAGCTACGCGCCATGCCGTCGGTCGAGCGGCTGCGCGACCACCCGACGGTGCAGCGCTATCTGCGCTGGGTGCGCCGCCAGCCTCCAGAGACAGGCGTGCGCGTGCGGCGCCGACGGTAGGAGTTGAAGGTTGAAGGTTGAAAGTTGCAGGTTAGTCCGACCTTCAACCTTCAACTCCCATACCCGCCGCGCAGGTCGTTCCAGCGGACGGTGAGCAGGTCGCGGATCATGCGCAGGGTGTCGTGGACGGGGCGGACGCGGCTATCGGACTGGTAGTACCAGTGGATGGGGACCTCGACCACGCGGTAGCCGTGCTTGAGGGCGATGTAGAGCACCTCCACGTCGAACCCCCAGCCCGTCAGCCGCTGGCGGGCGAAGACATCCTGCGCGACGGCGCGCCGAAAGCACTTGAAGCCGCACTGGGTATCCTCGAAGCCGCGCACGGCGAACAACTTGACCAGGGTGTTGAAGACACGACCCATGACGTGGCGCAGCGGCGGCTCGTCGTAGCGGACAGCGCCCTTGACCTCGCGCGACGCAATGGCGACATCATAGTCCGGCCCGCCCTCCGGGAAGAAGCGGTCGAGTTCCTGGATAGGCATGGACAGGTCGGCGTCGCACATGAACAGGTAGTCGGCCTGGGACGCCAGCATGCCCTCGCGGACGGCATTCCCTTTGCCGCGCAGCTGGCTCTGGATCAGGTGGAGGTTGGGCTGGTCCGCCATGCGGCGGCGGACGAGGTCGGCGGTGCCATCGGTGCTGCCGTTCTCGACGACGACGACCTCGGCGCTGTAGGGCTGCTCGGCCAGGTAGGCGAGGACCTTGTCGAGGGTGGCCGGCAGGCGGCGCTCCTCGTTGTAGGCCGGGATGATGATGGACAGGAAGGGCGCCGTCGGCGTCTCATCCTGAGCGCCCGCTGCCGCCGCGCGCGACAATTCCATACGTGAATCCTTACTAACACGGAGGAGAGTCAAGTTCAATCATACTCAGGCCGGGAAGCCTAGTCAATCAACAGCGCGTCCAGGTCGGCCAGGTCGACGCGCCGGCGCGCCTGAACTGCCCGCCGCTTCGCCAGCATCCTGGGCAGGCCGAGCAGCCCGGCCAGTTGCCCGCGCAGCCGCGCTCGCGCCGCCACGCCCCGCCATGCCCGCAACGCCTCAGCCGTCACCTTGAGTTGCGCCCGCAGGATACGCCACCCGTCGCGCCGCAGCCACTCCCTTGGATAGTCCTTGGCAATGAGCCACAGGCTGTTGCGGCCGGTGTAGTAGGAGGCGG
>CAZLBQ010000163.1:0-11755 GCA_964557745.1 uncultured Anaerolineales bacterium | reverse complement strand
CAGGAGCTGGGCCGCGAGCCGACCACCGAGGAGGTGGCCGACCGCGCCGAGACGAGCACGACCAAGGTGCGCTGGGCGCACGAGGCGTGGCAGGCTCCGCTGTCGTTTGAGGACATGACGTTCCACGAGGACGACGAGGGCAGCTGGGCCGACTACCTGGAGAACGAGGACGACGAGACGCCCATCGAGGTGGTGGAGTACAGCCAGTTGCAGCAGGACCTGCGGGCCGCGCTGCACGGGCTGACGCCGCGCGAGGAGCGGGTGCTCGAACTGCGCTTCGGTCTGAAGGACGGCTACTCCCACAAGCTGATGGAAGTGGCCGACCGCTTCGGGCTGACGCGGGAGCGCATCCGCCAGATCGAGGGGCAGGCCCTCGCCAAGCTGCGCAACCCGGAGCGGGCGCGCCGCCTGCGCGAGTACCTCGCCTAGCGAGACGCCCCCTGTTGGGTACAGAATACTTATAGCAGGAGGGCGGAAGTTGGGGCGCAAGCCCGCTTCCGCCCTCCTGTTTTCGGGGCGGCGGCCGACTGAAGTCGGCGCTACGGGTGGGCGCTACGGCTAGGCCGTGACGGGCAGGGTGAAGCGGAAGGTGCTGCCGCCGCCGGGGGTGGGGGCGACGTGGATGTGGCCGCCGTGGGCCTGGATGATGCCCCGCGTCAGCGCTAGCCCCAGGCCGAGGCCGTAGGCCTGACGGCTGGTGCGGTGGTCCAGGCGCGAGAAAGGCTCGAAAATCTGCTCGCGCTGCTCGTCGGGGATGCCGGGGCCGTGGTCGATGACGCTGATCTGGACCATCGGGGTGGACCGGCCGGGCCGCGTCCCGTCGCCGGCGTCGCGCTTGCCCTCATCGCCTGTCCCACTTCCCCCATCCACCAGGGCCAGCTTGACCCGCACCGCGCCGCCTTCCGGCCAGTACTTGACGGCGTTGTCGAGCAAGTTGGTGAGAGCCTGGTTGAGGCGCACGCCGTCGACCGAGACCGGCGGCAGGTCGTCGGGGGCCTCGATGATGAACGTGTGATGGTCGGTTGTCACGCCCACCTCGTCCACGACGCGCGACACGAGCGCCAGCAAGTCGGTGGGCTGGCGCTGCAGGGGCAGGCGGCGCGCGCTCAGCCGCGACAGGTCCAACACCTCGTCAATGAGGCGCGCCAGCAGGCGGCTCTTGTCCAGGACGAAGCGCGCCCACTTGGCCCGCCGCTCGGCGCTGGCCTCTGGGCGGTCGGCCAGCAGGTTCGCGTAGCCCAGAATGGAGGTCAGCGGCGTGCGCAACTCGTGGGACAGCAGGGCGACCAGCTCATCCTTCATGCGCTCGCTCTCGCGGAGCGTCGTCACGTCGTGGTACATCAGCAGGCAGCCGCGCGTCTTGCCGTCGGGGCCGGCAATGGGGGAGGCGACGCGTTGGAAGATGCGCCCCAGCGCCGCGCTCTCGATCTCGATGGCGGATAGCTCGTCCCCTTCGTCGTCGTCGGGTGAGATGAGGCTCGCCAGGCTCTCGCGGTCGGGCAGGGTCGGGCGGAAGTTGCTGGCGAGGGTCAGGACCTCGTCCAGTGTCAGTCCTTCGAGGTGGAAGAGGGCGGGGTCCAGCCCAACCAGTTGATAGAAAGGCTGGTTGGCGAGCAAGACGCGGTTGTCGTCGTCGTAGGCTACGAGCGGCGCGCTGACGGCTTCGATGACGGTATTCAGGCGCGTCGCCGTCTCGACCGTCGACTCGTGGAGCTGGGCGTTCTTGATGGCAATCGCTGCCTGGTCGGCGAACGTTTGCATCAAGAACTTGTCGTTGTCGGAGTAGTGCTGCCGCTGGTGGTGGTGCAGGCCGAGAAAGCCCAGCACCTCGTCACGGTAGATGCACGGCAGCTTGACCAGGCTGGCGATGCCGTCGCCCCGCGCCGGCGCGGCTAGAGCGCCCATGCGGGGATCGCTGCGTGTGTCCTCAATGACGACCGGCTTGCGGGTCGCGATGGCGATGCCCGACGGGCCGTTCATGTAACTGCGCTGGAGCGTCGTAATGTAGTTGTCGGACAGCCCCTGGCTGGCGACGTGGCGGAAGCCGTAGCCACCCAGCGGCCGCAGGAAGATGGCCCCCGCGTCGGCATGGAACACGTCGCGCACCGTGCTCAGCAAGACCTCGAGCACGCGTTCCAGGCTCAACTCGACGTTGAGCTGGGTCATGAGGTCATGGAGGGCGCGCTGCTGGGTCAGTTGACGGGCGATGAGGGCGTGATCTTCACGCACCGTTTCCTGGAGGCGGGCGTTCTCGCCTTCGAGCTGTGCCCGTTCCAGCGCCGCCGCCGCCTGGTCGGCGAGCGACACGGCGAGGTCGAGGTCACGGGTGTCAAAGGCCGAGGGGGCATGGCGCAGGAAGTCGAGGATGCCTATGACGCTGCCCGTCTCGTCTAGAACGGGCACGGCCAGGTAAGCCTGGTAACGGGCTGGCGGCGAGAATAGAATGGGTAATGAGTCGAGATCGCTGCCCTGGCGTTGTAGCGCCTGGCCGCGCTCGACAAGCTCCTGCATAGCGCCATGCGTCGGCAGAGCTTGCACAGCGGCACTGAAGGGCTGCGGCTCGCGGTCTGCGTAAGCGGCGACCAGGCGCACATCACCCGCCTGCCGGTCGACGAGTAGGACGCGACCGAGGTCAAAGGCGAGCGCCGTGTGCGCCAGGCGCAGGAGTTGGGTAAGAGTACGCTCCAGACGAGCGGGCGCCTCGGCGGGGCGCGCGCGGGATGGCCCTGTCTGGCTCAGTTGCGGCATAGTATACGTCGTCAACATGCAGGCGGCGGTGAGGCTGATGGACAGCCGAACATTCATAAGGATAGATCAATTCGCCCATAGCGAGAAGTATGCCAGGTGGCTGCTCTCCCATTTGCTTGCCTGCTTGTGTTGCCTATTGGCCCCGATGGGGGTATAATCGAGAGTGTACACGAGTGGCGGTATCAGACGCCACGGATAGCGCGTGGGTGATGGGGAGGGCCGCCGGCGCCTCCCTTAAGGAGAAGACAAGACGTGACGAACCCGCATGTGCTCGTCGCCGATGACGCGCCCGACGTGCGTGAGCTGCTGCGCCTCCTCTTGGAGGAGGATGGTATGCAGATCAGCGAGGCGCGCAAGGGCCAGGAAGTGCTGGACATGGTGCGCGACAAGGGGCCGTTTGACCTCCTGTTGCTGGATGTCCGCCTGCCCGATTTTGACGGTCTGGAAGTGTTAGAACTGCTTCGCACGGCTGGCCACGACATCCCTGTCATCATGATCACCGGGCAAGGGACCTCGAATACAGCGATTCGCGCGACGCAATTAGGCGCCTACGATTACGTGCTCAAACCATTTGTGCCCGATGAGCTGCGTTTGCTCATCGCGCGGCTGTTTGAACATAAGAAGCTGGCCGATGAAGTCCGCCAACTCCAGGAACGGCTGCGGCGGGATGCCCGCGAGCGTATCGTGGGCGACAGCGCGGCCATGCAGATGATCTACAAGTCCATAGGCCGGGTGGCGGGCAGCAACGCGACGGTCCTCATCACCGGCGAGACGGGCACCGGCAAGGAGTTGGTGGCCGAGACCATCCACGGCGCGTCGTCGCGGTCGACAGGGCCGTTTATCCGTGTCAACTGCGCGGCGCTGCCCGAGACGCTGCTGGAGAGCGAGTTGTTCGGCCACGAGAAGGGCGCCTTCACCGGGGCTGACAAGCAGCGCAAGGGGCGGTTTGAACTGGCCGATGGCGGGACCATCTTCCTGGACGAGATCGGGGAGATGTCGCTGAATACCCAGCGCAAGCTGCTGCGCGTGCTCCAGCAGGGCGAGTTCCAGCGCGTCGGCGGCCAGGAGACGAAGGTCGTCGATGTGCGCGTCCTGGCGGCGACGAACAAGGACCTGGAGCACGAGGTCAAGGAGAACAAGTTCCGCGAGGACCTGTACTACCGCTTGAACGTCATCCACATCCACCTGCCGCCGCTGCGCGAGCGGCGGGAGGACATCCCGCTCCTGGTGGCCCACTTCCTCGATAAGTACCGCTACAGCCCGCAGGCCCAGCCGACGCGTATCTCCGAGGAGGCGCTCAACACCCTGCTCCGCCACGACTGGCCGGGCAACGTGCGCGAGTTGGAGAACACTATCGAGCGCGCCGTGGTCCTGTCACAGGGGCGGGTGATTACGACGGAGCACCTGGAGTTGGGCAAGGGGGTCAGCGGGAATCGGGGGGACGCGCCGATTGATGTCGCCGCCAGCGTGGCGCGACAGGCGCCGCTGCGCGAGGTTGTGGCGCAGGTCGAGAAGCGTATGATTCAGGAGACGCTGCGCTACACCGACGGCGACCGCAGTGAAGCGGCGCGGCGGTTGGGTCTCGACGACCGCGCTTTCACGAAGAAGCTCGCCGAGTACCAACTAGCGGAGTAGGCGGTTCAAATGGAGATAGGGCGTGGCAACGACCAGACGGCCGGTCGTCGCCACGCCTTGCGCTATTTCTCAGACCAGTTCCGCGATCTTGGTCATCAGCTCGTTTGGCTCAAACGGCTTGATCATGAAGCCGCTGATGTCCAGTCGCTGCACCTGGGGCTTGAGACCGGGATGGGCAGACATGACCAGGACGGGGATGTTGCGGTCGGGAAACCGAAGCCGCAGGTTCCGCGCCACGGCGAAGCCATCGATGCCCGGCATCATGAGATCCAGCAGGATCAGGTCCGGCGTCTGTTGATCGAGGATCTCCAACGCCTGGGCGCCGTTGTTGGCGGTCAGGATATCGTAGTCGTCCTCAAGAAGATTGGTCAGCAAATCGACAATGACGACGTCGTCATCGACGATGAGAATGACCGGTCGTTGCGCCACCATAACGTCCATCCCATGCCTCGCATCGATAATGGCATACTTTATGCTATAACAGCGATGACAATTCCCCAGCAAGAATTATGCCAAATCAGAGCAGCATCCAGAAACCGGCGCGGGGCGCTAGGAGAGGGTGGAGGTTCGCATGAGTATGGAAATGGAGATGACAGGCTCGCTGGATATGCGCCCGTCGCCGACATTGGTGGCGTTTACCCAGATCCTGCAGCTCTCGGGTCTCGAATTGAGTCAGGCCATCTCCCAGGAAGTTCAATCCAATCCTGCTCTGGAAGTGGAAGAGCGGGAGATTTGCCCGTTGTGTGGTGAACCGACATCGGTGTGTACCTGCTCGTGGTCGGCACTGCCGGAGCAGGCGGCGGGCGGCGCCGATGGGGATGAGGAGTTCGACCTGCTGACGATTGTGGCGGGGCAGGTGACTCTCGAAGAGAACCTGCTGCGCGAGGTCAGTCTGCTGGTGCCGTCCTCGGAGTATTTTATCGTCGAGTACATTGTGGGCAGCCTGGACGACAAGGGCTTCCTCGACTCCTCGCCGGAAGAGATCGCCCAGTTCCTCGGCGTGAGCGTCGAGCGTGTCTCCCACGTCCTGAGCCTGATTCAGATGGTCGGGCCGCTGGGCGTCGGGGCGCGCGATGTCCAGGAGTGCCTGGACTTGCAGTTGCGCCGCTGGGAAGAGCAGGAACTGGCGCACCCGCTGGCGCGCGCCATTGTCGAGCGCTACCTGACGTCCCTCGGCGAGGGGCGCTACGGCCAGATCGCGCGCGGCCTGGGCGTGTCCATCGACACGGTCATCGAGGCGCGTGACTTCATCCGCGCCCACCTGCGCCCGTACCCCATCGCTGACTTGAGCGAGCTGGAGACGTGGGCGCGGCCTAGCGAGACGCCCTACGTGGCGCCGGACGTTGTGATCCGCGAGATTCCGGGCAAGCCCGGCGAGTTCGAGGTCGAGGTGGTCGAGTCGCGGCGTTTCTCGATGCGCGTCGCGCCGTTCTATCAGAGCCTGGCCCGCCAGGAGACGGCGGCCAGGACGCCGGGCATGAACTCCAAGGAGCGGGAGCAGGTTCAGGGCTACGTCACGCGGGCGCGCTCGTTCCTGGCCCACGTCCGCGAGCGGCGCGAGACCATGCGCCGCGTCGCCGAGTACGTCGCCGAGCGCCAGAAAGAGTTCCTGCGCCACGGCACGCGCTATCTCAAGCCCCTCACGCGGGCCGAAGTCGCCGAAGCCATCGGTCTGCACGAGTCGACGGTCAGCCGCGCGACGGCCAACAAGTACGTCATGCTGCCCTGGCGGCAGGTCGTCCCCTTCAGCCACTTCTTCCAGGCCTCGCTGAGTGTGCGGGACGTGCTGAAGGAGATCATCCAGTCGGAGAACAAGCCGCTGACGGATGCTCAGCTCGTCGACAAGCTCGCCGCGCGCGGCTATCACGTGGCGCGCCGCACGGTCGCCAAGTACCGCGACCAGCTTGGGATTTTGCCTTCTTCCCTGAGATAGGGTAGACTCCCTGCCAGGAGGGTCTATGATGCCGCCGAAGAAGAGGGTCGACCCGGTGGGTGTGATTGCGCTGCTGATCCTGTTCGCCCTGGCGGCGTGGCTCTTCTTTGGCAGCGCGGTGCTGACCTGGCCCATCCCGCCCGGCTAAGAACGTCTCACAAACTCCCGTCATGGGCCAAGGGGAGCGGGTCAGACCCGGAAGGTCTCCAGGACCTTTCGGGTCTTCGATATGTCAGACTATCGCGCATTCTATGTATAATTAGGGGCGGACGAGCGTGGGTTGTTAGCGCTTGGGTAGGCCTTGAAGGTGGAGAATTGGGTATGGATAAGCGTCAGGCCCGTGTGCGGGCCATCATGTATAGCCGTCGCCGCGACCGCCGCCGCGACCGTCCCAGCCAACCCTGGTGGTTGTACCTGGGGGTGTCGTTCGTCGCGGTCGTGCTGCTCGTGCCGCTGCTGATGTTCACCGTCACCACCGCTGCGGCGGCGGGGAGCGCTGTCATCGCCTACAACATGCTGGCCAAAGAGGTCCAGGACGGCGTCGAGAAGGTCAACGCGGTCAGCAGCCGCGACTTGTTCGAGAGCACGCGCATCTACGACCGCAACGGCATCCTGCTGTACGAGATCGTGGACCAGGGGCGGCGCACGCCGGTCAAGCTGGACCAGGTGCCCCAATCGCTCATCGACGCGACGGTGGCGACCGAGGATGACACCTTCTGGGACAACCCCGGCTTCGACCCACCCTCGATTGTGCGCGCCCTGTACCAGAACGTCACGGGCGGGCGCATCGTGTCGGGCTTCAGCACCATCACCCAGCAGTTGGTGCGCCACGTCGCGTTTGACTACGAAGAGCGCGTCAGCCAGAGCTATGAGCGCAAGGTCAAAGAGGTTATCCTGGCCTGGATCATGACCCAGCGCATGGGCAAGCGCGATATTCTGCAGACGTATCTCAACGAGATCTACTACGGCAACCTGTCGTATGGCGTCGAGGCGGCCGCGCAGACGTTCTTCGGCAAGTCGGCCCGCGACCTGACGCCGGCCGAGTCGTCGTTCCTGGCGGGCCTGCCCCAGTCGCCCCTCGATCTCGACCCCTTCAACGTCGACGGTTTCAAGCGCGCCCGCGTCCGCCAGCGCACCGTGCTCAACCTGATGGTGCGCCACGGCTATCTGACGGACAGCCAGGCCGACGAGATCTTCGACCAGGGCATCAGCCTGATTCCCGAAGACAAGCGGCGCGTGAGCATCCTCGCCCCTCACTTCGTGACCTACGTGCGCCAGCAGCTCGACAGCCGCTTCGGGCCCGACCGCGTCAATCGCGGCGGCTTGCAGGTCACGACAACGCTTGACCTGCGCATGCAGCAGTTGGCCGAGAACATTGCCCGCCGCCAGGTCGCCCAACTCGCCGCCCAGAACGTGACCAACGCCTCGCTGGTCGCCATGCGCAACGATACGGGCGAGATTCTGGCCATGCTGGGCAGCGTGGACTACTGGGACCAGACCATCGACGGGCGCGTCAATGTCGCCATCGCCGAGCGTCAGCCCGGCTCATCCATGAAGCCGATTACCTATGCGGCGGCCATCGAGCGCGGTATCACGCCTGCGACGGTGCTGTGGGACGTCAAGATGAAGGAGAAGATCAGCGCCACCGACACGTACGAGCCGAAGAACTACGACGAGAAGTTCCACGGCCCGGTGCGCCTGCGCGCGGCGCTGGCTAACTCCTACAACATCCCTGCCGTCAAGCTCATCAAGCAGGTGGGTGTACAGGAGACGATTGACGCTGCGCACCGCCTGGGCATCACCGGCCTGAACCGCGGCCCGAGTTGGTACGGTCTGTCACTGACCCTGGGTGGCGGCGAGGTCACGCTGCTCGATATGACGACGGCTTACTCCTCCCTGGCCCGCATGGGCAACCTGGTGCCCCCGGCCAGCCTGCTCAAAGTCACTGACGGGTCGGGCAAGACGGTCTACGAGTTCAAGCCGCCCGCGCCGCAGCCGGTGATGAACCCGGCCGCCGCCTACATTATCACGGATTTCCTGTCCGACGAGCCGGCGCGCATTCCGGCCTTTGGCCCCAACAGTCCGCTCAAGTTGACCCAGCCGGCGGCTGTCAAAACCGGGACCACGAACGACTACCGCGACAACTGGACCCTCGGCTACACGCCGTATCTGACGGTCGGGGTGTGGGTGGGCAACAGCGACAACTCGCCCATGATCAAAAGCTCCGGCGTGACCGGCGCCGCCCCCATCTGGCACGACTTCTTCGAGGAGTTGTTCAAGGACGGGGAACTGCTGAATGTGCTGCGGCCCGCGCCGGGCGCGCCCCTGCAGCAGACTTTCAAGCGGCCGCCCGGCGTGGTCGAGGCGCAGGTGTGCGGCATCGGCGCGACGTGTGGGCCGATGGTGAAGGAACTCTTCCTGGAAGGGACGGTACCGAAGGCCGACCCACAGTGGCGCGCGATTCGGGTTCAGTCCATCAATGTAGACAACAAGACGCGCTACTGCGCCGTGTCGGCCGGCACGGACGCCGCTCGCTCACTCACGACGCTGGCTTTGCCGAAAGACCCCGAAGAGGCGAAGGAGGCCCGGGCCTGGCTGCAGCAGGCCGGCTGGGCCGTGGAGCCGCCGCCCTGCACCGAAGAGTGGCTGGCGTTGGCCGAGGCGGGTGTCGATCCCGAGAACAAGCAGGCAGCCGCCAAGGCGGTGGCGGACGGCGTCGTCGCGCCAGCCGGCCAACCGGCCCGCCAGGCCATCCCGCCGCCCGCGCTGCAGGGTGGGGGGATGCCGCTCACAACGGGGGTCGCGGCGGTCATCACCAGCCCCGCCAATGATGGCTCCGTCCGGGGCACGGTCCCGGTGGCCGGTTCGGCGCAGTTTAATCCGTCGGAGATCCAGTTCTACAAGGTCGAGTACCGTCCGATGGGCGGCGACTGGGTGACGATTGGGGAGACGCATTCCGCGCCCAGGGCAGGGCAACTGGAGCTGTGGCACACCGAGGGCCTCAAGCCCGGCCTCTACCAGTTGCGTCTGACGCTGGTGAAGAAGGATGGGAACTTCCTCGTGCCGTCCCAGGTGACGGTGCGCGTCGAGTAAGCGCAGCAAGGAGGCGCCATGTTCCGCAAGAAGAAGCCCGAGGAGACAGGGGTTGACGCGGTCAAGGAGCCGGTCGTCAGCGCGTCGGAGAGTGCGGCGACGGATGACGTCGTGGCGGCGATTGAGCAGATCGCTGAAGCCGTGACGGCGGCGACGGAAGAGGCCCCCCCGCCGGTCGTAGCGTCGGTGAGCGCCCCGCCGCCCGCCGAGCCGGTCAGCGCGCCGGTGACGGTCAGCGGGCCGGCTACGGTCGCGGCGCCCGTCGCGCCGAGTGGCGGCGGGGCCGGGACGTTCTTCAGCGGCCTGTTCATCGGCCTGGGCCTGGGGGCCGTGGTCGCCCTGCTGTTTGCCCCGAAGTCCGGCGAGGAGATGCGGTCTCAACTCGTCGCCAACAGCAGTCCGCGCACGGGCGGCGCGCCAGCGACGGCGGGCGAGTGGCGCAGCCAGGTGGCGAGTGGTATGCCGTCCCAGTCGGATGTCAACGCCGCCGTCCAGGACCTCAAGCGGTCGGTGGGCAGCGCGGGCGCCTCGTTTGGTGAGGTGACGCCTAAAGACGTCTCGCCGGCCGCCGACGACGTCCTCGGCTCGCTCAGGGACGCCGCCGACGATGTCCGCTCCGCGGCGGACGACGCGGCCTCGTCCCTGAAGGACAGCAGCGGCAAGACCGAGACGTTCTAGCCAAGCTCCAGCCCTACACACAGGAGAACGCCGTATGGACGAGCAACGTCTTCCCTTGAGCCAACTCTTTAGCTCCGTGACGCGTTCGATGCAGGAAAACCAGGCCTATCTCAACAACCTTGACGGTTCCAACGGCAACGCGGGCGACAACAGCGTCCGCAACTGGCAGATTGTCGAGCAGGCCATGCGGCAGGCCGAGCGCCGCAACCAGGATGCGGGCTTCGTCCTGCGCCGAGCGGCTCAGGCGCTGGCCGAGCAGGGCCAGGGCAAGCAGGCCCAGGCGTACGCACAGGGCCTGGCCGCCGCGGCGCCCCAGTTCGAGGGCCGCGTCGGCATGAGCCAAGACGACTTTCTGCCCCTGATGCAGGGCCTGCTCGGCGGGATGCAGGCGCAGGGCTTGCAGCCCCAGGCCCTCGGTGTGTCCGGGGCGGCTGCCTCGCCCCTCGACGCCCTGTTGCCCGGCGTTCTCGGCTACGTGGCGGCCAAGCAGCGCGGGATGAGTAACCAGGACGCCATCCTCTCCGCTCTCGGCCAGGCGGCTAATGCCAGCGGTATTCTGGGCGGTGGCGGGCCGGTGGGCGGTCCCAGCGGCGGCCTCGGCAGCATCCTGGGCGGTCTCATGAGCGGCGGCGCCGGCCCCGTGGGGGGTGGGCCGGTGGGCAGGAGGCCGTCCGCGGGTCACGCGCCTCCGGCGGGCGGTGGCCTGGGCGACATTCTGGGTGGGTTGCTCGGTGGGATGGGGGGCGCGCCGCAGGGAGGCGTGCCCAGCCGAGGCCGACCCACCCCTGACGAGACGCCGATGGGCGGCGGGCTGGGTGACATCCTCGGCGCGCTGCTGGGCGGCATGGGCGGCGCGCCTCAGGGCGGCGCGCCCAGCCGGGGGTCCTCCCAGGGGCAAACGCCGCCCATGGGCGACCTGGGCGATATTCTGGGGTCTCTCCTCGGCGGCATGGGCGGCGCCTCGACTGGCTCGGGCAGTGGCTTCCCGCAGACGCCGCCCGCAGCGCAACCTGATGACCAGGTGCTGGGGCGTCTCGAGAGCGGGCCTGACCAGGTCCTCGGTAGCCTATCGGGTGGCGATCAGCCGGCCGGCGGCCTGTTGAGCGACGCGCAGAGCAGCTTGCAGGGGATCAGCGCGCCCCAGTCACCCGACCCCGGGGCCGTGGCCGGAACGGCCATGCTGGAAGGGTTGATGCGCGCCTTCTCCGGTGATATCCCGCCCCAGCCGTCGTCACGACGGCGGCGATCATAGACGCAGGCAGGACTGCTGTGAGCCTCGACTCGGCCACCCTGAGTGAGCGTCTGCTGGCCTTTGCCCTGGAGAAGGGCGTCCAAGTCCTGTTTCTGATCGTCATCTGGGCCGTCTTTCCGCTGCTCATCCACGCGGCTCAGCGGGTGATTCGGACCCGGTTGGGCCGTGTCCAGGCGCCGCGCGATCTGGAGTACGCCGTCGTTACGTTTCTGACGTATACGAAGTACTTCATCGCGACGTTGATTGTCCTGTCAATCTTCGGCCTGTCCGGCGTGGTCGGGACGGCGCTGGCGTCGGTCGGGTTCGTCGGGTTGGCCCTCGGCCTGGCGGCGCAGACGGTGGCCTCTAACATGGTGTCGGGTGTCTTCCTCCTGCTCGACGACGACATCTCGATTGGCGACCGCATCAAGCTGGGC
>CAZLBQ010000162.1:0-11757 GCA_964557745.1 uncultured Anaerolineales bacterium | reverse complement strand
CTGCTGGATCAGTTCGGCAATGCCGTAGAGTCCGGGACGGGTGTCACTTTCACCCTGACGTCACCGTTGGGGACGTTGACTCCGTCACGCACCGGCACGGTCAACGGGATTGTCACCAGTACGCTGACGGCGGCGACGAGCCTGGGCCAGGCTGACCTGGTCGTCACGGCAGGGGCCAAACAGGCGCGCCGCACCGTCGAGTTTGTGGTGGGGCCGCCCACCATGCTGAGTGTGGCGCTCTCGACGCGCTGGGTGCGCGGGCCTGACGACATCACGACGACGGTCCAGGTGACGGCGACGGCGCGCGACGGGTTGGGGCGGCTGGTTGTGCCGGGGACGCCGGTCACACTGGAGACCGAGCGCGGGACGTTCGAGGGCGGCGACGACACGATCACGCTGAACTCCGACGCCAACGGGCGCGTCTCGGCGACGCTCCACGTCGGCCCGACGCAGGGCAGCGTGCGCATCCTGGCGCGGTCTGGTAGCGCTCTGGGCACAGCGACGCTCCTGCTGGGCGACCAGCCTTATCGGGCCTACGTGCCGCTGCTGCTCAACGGTAGCAGCCCCTAGCCTTCCCGGTCCATTTGAGGCAGAATTAGCGAGCGTACCGATGGTTTCTACGGCGCGAGGGAAGCCTATGCAACGGATGCCTATCGTCCTCGACCCGGACAAGGAATACGAAATCGTTGACGGTCAGCCAGAGGAGAAGAGCCTGGGGGGAGCGCGACAGGGCGGGATTGGCGCGCGGCTGATTGTGCGCCTCGGGTCGCATGTCGAGCAAGGGGGTCTGGGGGGCGTGTACGGGCCAGATACGAGTTTCCGCATCGGGCCGAACGAGCGGCTGCCCGATGTCTCGTTCGTGGCTGCCTCCCGTATTCCGGCTACGGGCGAGCCGGAGGGCGCATGGCCGCTTGCGCCCGATCTGGTCGTCGAGATCGTCTCGCCCAACGACCTCTATGAGCGGGTGATGGGCAAGATCGAGGAGTACTTCCGGGCTGGCGTGCGCCAGGTGTGGCTGATCTCGCCGGAGCACCGCACTGTGACCGTCTATCGTTCGCTCACCGACGTGACGGTCCTGACAGACCAGGACGAGTTGAGGGGGGAGGAGATTGTGCCCGACTTTCGCTGCCCGGTCGCCGACCTCTTCCGCGCACCAGGGCAGAGGTGACAATCTCCGCTTCCGAGTGGCCGGGGTTATGCAAGCAGACCCGACACGTCTCCCAGACCTGTCGGGTCTCTCTTGGCGAGCGGGTGGCCGCTCCTACCGCGCCGCCGTAGGCAGGACGACGGTCAGCGTCGTGCCGCGTTCGGGCTGGCTGTCCACCTGAACGCGACCGCCGTGCGCCT
Source organism: uncultured Anaerolineales bacterium (assembly GCA_964557745.1). Classification (GTDB taxonomy): domain Bacteria; phylum Chloroflexota; class Anaerolineae; order Epilineales; family JAHCIE01; genus JAHCIE01. The sequence continues at coordinate 10,410 of CAZLBQ010000162.1, read as the reverse complement.
CCACAATCTCCCGCACAATCGCCAACCCTAAGCCGCTCCCGCCATCGTTCGCCCGCGCCCGGTCCCCCCGATAGAACCGCTCGAAGATGCGGCCCTGGTCGGCGGGCGGGATGCCGGGCCCGGTGTCACGGACGCTGAAGCTGACGCCGCCGGGGACGACATCGGCGCTCAACTCGACCTGGCCGCCCGTCGGAGTGTACTTGAGCGCGTTGTCGAGCAGGTTGTGGATGACCTGCTCGAGGCGGTTGGCGTCGCCGACAATCGGCGGCAGTGAGGCGGGCAGGCGGGTCGTGAAGCCGATGCCCGCCGTGTTGGCGCGCGCCAGGGCAGGCCGCGCCGCCTCCGCCAGCAGCGGCACGAGGTCCACTGGGTCGCGGGCCAGGCCGGCGACACCGGCCTGAAGCCGCGCCAGGTCCAGGAGTTGACCGATGAGCCGCCGCATCCGCTCCGACTCGCCATAGATGATACTGCCCGCTCGCCGGTAGTCCTCTACCGTCCGCAGTGAGCCGTCGACCATCGCCTGGGCGAAGCCCTGGATCGAGGTGAGGGGCGTCTTCAGGTCGTGGGAGACATTCATGACGAAGTCGCGCTGCATGCGGTGGGCGCGGTCCACTTCGTAGGCCATGGTGTTGAACGCCCGGCCCAGGCGCGCCACCTCGTCGTCGCCGCGGACGTCGATCTGTTGGGCATACTCGCCGTGCGCCATCGCCTCCGAGGCGCGGGTCATCTGGCTGATGGGGGTGGTGATGGAGCGCGCCAGCCACACGCCCAGCAAGACAGTGAGGGCGAACACCATCAGGCCAATGATGACCAGCGGGCGGGCGACAAAGGGCCAGGCGGCCACCTCGTTGACCGGCTGGGCGATGCCGACGTAGGCGGCGGCGTTGGGCGCGTTGTCCTGCGGACGCGGGCCGCGCGGCAGGGCGACGACGACGTAGACCAGGCTGCGCGGGCCGAGGTCGAGGCGTCCCACGTCTCCCACCGGTGGGCGGGGAATAACGGCGCGCGGTCGCGGCTGGCCCGGCGTCGGCGTGCCGGTGAGGCGCGGCGCGGGCGTGATGGCGGGGCGCGCCGGGAGGTCGCCCAGCAGTTCGCCCTCGAGGCTATCGAGGACGCCCTGCGGGCGGACATGGCCGATAATGCGGCCCGTGTTGTCGAGCCAGAAGATGTCCTGGTTGCCCGTCACCTGGCTCTCCAACTGGCGGCGCAGTTCGGGCAGCGGCCGGCCTAGGTCAAGCCAGAGTTCAATGGTGCGGGCGATGATGTTGGCCTGAGCGGTCAGGTAGCGCTCGGCGATGCGTAGCTGGACGGTGTTGAGCACGGCGACGGTCGCGGCGCCTGCGACGAGGAGCGACAGCGCGATGACGAGGGCATAGGTGGCGATGAGCTTGGCTTCCAGGGATTTGACCATAAACAGAAGACGAGCGACCAGCAACGATGGGCCGCCTATCCCTCACGTAGCGCTTTCTCTACGGCGTGTAGCGACTCCACGGTTTCTTTGGGCACGAGGAGTATGGTATCATGAATTCGGTGTGTACCTGGACCAGTCTTTAGATAGAGTAGCACCTTTCGCTCAGTGACTCAAGTCAGGAGTGTAAACAGAGTGTAAAATGCCGCTCCTGCCCTGACTCGCCAATTGCGTAACCTCAACCTGAACCTTTGACCTTCAACTTGCAACCTGCAACCTTTTTAGGAGGCAACGATGCCCGACGTCCCGAGTGACCTGGCCATTGCCCAGGCGGCGACCCTCAAACCCATTGCGGACATCGCCGCCGCGCTTGAGCTGCGCGACGACGAATTCGAACCGTACGGCCGCGCCATCGGCAAGGTCGACCTACGCGTACTCGACCGGCTGAGGGACCGGCCCAACGGTAAATATATCGATGTAACCGCTATCACCCCGACTCCATTGGGTGAAGGCAAGACGCTGACGACGGTTGGCCTGGGCCAGGCGTTGGGCTACATTGGCAAGCGTGGCTGCATCACCCTGCGCCAGCCCAGCATGGGGCCGGTCTTCGGCATCAAGGGCGGCGCGGCGGGCGGTGGCTACAGCCAGGTCGTGCCGATGGAGCAGTTCAACCTGCACGGCGCGGGCGACTTCCACGCCGTGACCAGCGCTCACAACCTGCTGGCGGCTGCCATCGACGCCAGCCGCTTCCACGGCAACCCGCTCAACATTGAGTTGGCCGATGTCACCTGGCCACGCGTGCTGGACATGAACGACCGCGCTCTGCGCGACATCGTCATCGGCCTGGGCGGCAAGAGCAACGGCATCCCGCGCGAGACGCGCTTCGACATCACCTCGGCCTCTGAAGTCATGGCCATCCTGGCCCTCTCCGACGGGCTGATGAACATGCGCGAGAAGCTGGGCAATATCGTCATCGGGCTTAACCGCCAGGGCAAGGCCGTGACGGCCCGCGACCTCCAGGTCCACGGCGCGATGACCGTCCTGCTCAAGGATGCCCTGCGCCCTAACCTCTACCAGACCCTCGAAGGCACACCCGTCCTCGTCCACGCCGGCCCCTTCGGTAACATCGCGCACGGCAATTGCTCCATTCTGGCCGACAAGATCGCCCTCAAGCTGGCCGACTACGTCGTGACGGAGAGCGGGTTCGCGGCCGACCTGGGCATGGAGAAGTTCATGAACATCAAGTGCCGCTACTCGGGCCTGACGCCCGACGCGGTGGTGCTGGTGGCGACAGTGCGCGCTCTCAAGATGCACGGCGGAGCGGGGCGTGTGGTGGCGGGCAAGCCGCTGCCCAAGGAGTTGGTCGAGGAGAATATCCCGGCCCTCAAGGCGGGGTCGGTCAACCTGGTCAAGCACATCGAGAACGCGCGGCGCTATGGGGTGCCGGTCGTGGTCGCCGTCAACCGCTTCAGTCAGGACACCGAGCGTGAGATTGACTTTGTGCGCGGCATCGCCCAGGACGCGGGCGCCGAGGGCGCGTACGAGTCGGACGTCTGGGCGCGCGGTGGCGCGGGCGGCGCCGAGCTGGCCGAGGCCATCGTCGCGGCGGCCGAGAAGCCCAAGGACTTCAAGTTCCTCTACCCGCTGGACATTCCCATCAAGGATAAGATCAAGGCCATCGCCACGCAGATGTATGGCGCGGCGGACGTCCAGTATGAACCCGACGCCGAGCGCGCCATCAAGCGCTACACCGAGCTGGGGTTTGGCGGCCTGCCCATCTGCATGGCGAAGACGCACCTGTCCATCTCCCACGAGCCGACGTGGAAGGGCGCGCCGAGCGGCTACACCCTACCCATCCGCGACGTGCGCGCCTCGGTGGGCGCGGGCTTCCTCGTCCCGCTGTGCGGCGAGATGATGACCATGCCCGGCCTCGGCTCGAAGCCGGCGTTCATGAACATCGACATTGACGAGCAGGGGAATACGGTGGGGTTGTTCTAAGGAGAGGCATGATGACTGCAACACTTCTCGATGGCAAAGCCGTCGCCGCGCAGATACGACAGGAAGTGGCCGAGGGCGTCAAGGCGTTCACGCAGGCGGCGGGCCACCCGCCCGGGCTGGCCGTCCTGCTCGTGGGCGACAACCCGGCCAGCGTGACGTACGTCACCAACAAGGCCAAAGCGTGCGAGGAAGTGGGTATCCACTCGGAGGTTTACCACTTGCCCGCCGACACAGCGGAGAGCGAGGTGCTGGCGTTGGTGGCGCGGCTCAATGCCGACCCGAACGTCAACGGCCTGTTCGCCCAGTTGCCCCTGCCCGGCCACCTCAACCCGGTGAAGATTCAAACGGCCATCGACCCGCGCAAGGACGTCGACGGCCTCAATCCCATCTCCGTCGGGCGGCTGTGGATGGGCGAGGAGAGCTTGCTACCCGCGACGCCGTCGGGCATCATGGAACTCCTCCGGCGCTACGACATCGCCCTCAAGGGCAAGCGCGCTGTCGTCGTGGGCCGTAGCATGATCGTTGGCAAACCGATGGCGGCGCTGCTACTCCAGGAGCACGCGACGGTGACGGTGGCTCACTCGCGCACCGTCCCGCTAGGGGACGTGACCCGCGAGGCGGATGTCCTGGTTGTGGCCATCGGCAAGGCACACCTCGTCACGGCGGACATGGTCAAGCCGGGCGCGGTAGTCATCGACGTCGGGACGAACCGCGTCGAGGATGCGACGAAGAAGAGCGGCTTCCGCCTGGTCGGCGACGTCGACTTCGCCGCCGTCAGTGAGGTGGCCGGGCTGATCACGCCCGTGCCCGGTGGCGTTGGCCCGCTGACCATTGCCATGCTGTTGAGTAATACCCTCACCGCCGCCAAGCGGCAGGCGCCATAGCCAAGAATCACAACGCGGGTGAGGCTGACTCACCCGCGTTGGCTATCCTTATCGACCGCTTTCCGAACCCGAATCCATTCCTACCAAATCTCTTCTTCCTCTTCGCGAGCGATCAGCACATCGCACGGCGCGGAGCGGATGACCTCTTCTGTCACGCCTTCCGCCGACCAGCCTAGCAAGTCCGGGTTTAGTTGGCGGGGCATCACGATGAGGTCGATACGGTGCGCGCGGGCATGGGCGACGATTGTTTCGGCCACAGAGTCGTAGCCGGGCAGGACGGAGACATGCGTACCCACGCCTTGCTCCATCAGCTTACCCCGCCAGCGGGCCAGCATCGTCTCGGCATCCATGACGGGAGCTTCATCAGCGAAGGCCCCGGCCCAGCGGTTGCCCGATGACGTGTCGGAGACGACGACCTGCGTGAGGATGACATGGCTGTCGAACATATTCGCCAGCTCCTCCACATGCCCGATGGTCGTCTCGGCGACAGTCGGGTTGTCCAGGTAGACCAGAATGTTCTTGTACATGGCTCCCCCAGGCTCCAGGGTGTGGCTCAAACTCCAAGATCTGAAAACGCTAAAAGCAAAAACTAAGCCACACTTTCCTAGAGTATAGTCTGCGGCTACCTATTACGCAATCCCCCCGCCGTCCATCGTAGCCCCGCTTACCCTCTGTCCTGTCCCCATTCTACAGGAGAAGTCTCGCCACGACCATGAAATGTTTCACACTGAGCGCCAACGTCTTCACCGAGACGCAGGGCGCGGCTCACCTGAGGGGACAGGCGCCCGCGCCCTTGCGTTGGCTTGGTCTGTTACTCTCTATAACGTACAACGCGCCCTAAAAGGTATGCGACGTCTCATTATGGCGTCGTCTTTAGATTGAGCGAGCGGATACTGAAGCTCAGCCGCCGACCGTCGGGCACGCCGTAGTCCGAGGGTCGGAAGTTGCCCGCTACCAGCGACAGGCGGAGCGTCTGGTGGCCCGGCCGCAGGTGGACCGGGATGTCGGTGGGCTGGCCCCCGACCAAGGGCACTTCCGTCATACCCTCGTCAGTCTCTACCCGTAGCGTGCCTGTCGTCCCGACACCCTGAGGCGCCGCCGGGTCGTGCATAGCGACGGGCGTGATCTCCAATTGCGCTACCTGCTCCTTGGGCGAGACAATGTACAGCGTCGCGGGCGAGCGCGCCCAGCGCTGCGTCTCCTCAGCCTCTTCCCAGCCCTCGCGCAACTCCATCTCCGTCGTCAGCGTGGCGAGATCGACCGTCGGCGGGATGGCGTAGACCGTCGCCAGGTCGTCCTCGGCGATGGGCGCCTGGTTGGGGAAGGCCGTCGCCACGAACTCCTGGGCTAACTTGTCCGCCGTCGTGCCGGGCTTGTAGGTCGAGTAGATCTTCTGCGGTTTGTGCTGGACGACGTAGCGATAGCCGAAGCGCGACAGTTCATAACTGGCGTTGACGATGCAACTCACCTTGTCGCCGTTGACGAAGACGTCGGGCGGCGTCAGGTCGGTCCCGTACCAGCAGGGGAAGAGCGGGTGGGGGTTGGGTGTGTAGGTGATGAAGCCGGCGGCGATGCCCTTGCCGTGGGTGATCTGGTAGATCTGGTAATGGGAGGAGTAGCCCGTCCCCGACTGCGAGGAGCGCAGCTTGATGGGCAGGTCGAACACGCCATACGTCGCCGGATCCGACGCAATCTGTTGGTAGAAGGCGGGCGCCGGGCGCAGAAAGTCCTGCGGCCAGGGTTGGGGCCAACTCTCTAGCAGAATCAGAAGCATGGCGCCCGCGACCAGGGGCACGCGCGCGCCGGGGAAGCGCCGCGTCAGCCACGCCAGCCCGAAGCCGGCGACGAGGGCGAAAACGACGAAGCCGAGCAGCATGAAGCGGCCGGGCGTCCGCATGAAGCCGAGGCCGGGCAGGCCCGTGAGAAAGGCGTAGGGCAGGAGAACAGGTAGGTGGTACTCGGTAAACTCTTTGCGCCCCAACACCTTCAAGAACGGACCGAGGGTGAGCAACGCGCAGATCAGCCCCAGGCCGAGCCAGCGCCAGGCGCCGCGCGGCCGCGCGAGGGCCGCGACGACGACGAGGGCCAGGACGGTCCAGGTCAGGAAGATGGCCGTCTCGACCTGGACGGTCAGGCCGTGGGCCTCCAGGAAGGGGCCGATGGTCAGGCCGCGCGCCTCGGCGAAGGCGGCCGTCCAGCCGCCAAACAGGCGCGAGACGTCGCTGGGCAGGAAGAACTGGACGAGGTCGGGGTGGTGCTTGACGGACTGAAGATTGCGCTCGTTGGTCAGCGCCAGGCCGCGCACGGCGAGTTGGGTCGCCACGAGGTACGGCCCGACGATCACTAACGCCGCCAGCAGCATGAGCAGGCCGCGCCCCACGGGAGGGCTGAGTCGTGAGTGCTGAGTGCTGAGTGCGGCCCGCCATGGACGATGGACGATGGACGATGGACGATTAGTCTCCTCCTTCCTCCTTCCTCCTTCCTCCTTCCAGGCGCTGAGCGCCGCTGTGAGCCACAGGTAGCCGATGCCTAGCGCGGCCAGGAGGAAGTGCCAGCCGGCGTGGAGGGCGGCGAGGAGCAGGATGACGGCCGGCGCGATGGCCCAGGTCGCGCGGCGCTGCGGGTCCAGCGCGCGCAGCGTCACGAGGAGCGCCAGCGGCAACAGCCCCAGGAAGACCTTGTCGATGTGCTGGTAAAGCCCCTCCAGACACATCGGCGCGACCATCAGCGCCACGCCGGCGAAAGCAGCCACGCCTCGGTCCAGGCGCACCTCGCGCGCCAGCCGGTACATACAGTAGCCGGTCAGGATGAGACTGACGAGTAAGGCCCCGTTGTAGGCGGCCTCGGCGCCTAGGGGCCAGAAGGGGAGGGCGAACAGGCCCGTCAGCGGGCCGGGGCTTTGCGTCAGCAGCGATAGCCCCTGGGGGTAATAGATGAGCGGCGCGCCGAACAGGGGCTGGCGGCCCAGCAGCGCCTCGCGCGTGTGCCACAGCATCCAGATGTTGAGGCGCGCATCGTCGCCGCCGCTGCTGATGATGAGCGATGTGAAGTTGCGGGCCAGCGGCCAGGTGAGACCCACGGACAACAGGGTGTAGAAAACGAGGGGCAGCCCGTGCTCCGGCCAGAACGAGGCGAGCGCGCTACGGGCGCTGGCGCGGGGTGACGCCCACACGGTCGGGGCGCGAGCGGACGTGTCAGCCATAATTGCCTTTTAGGTTACTTCGGGCTAGAATCGAGCGCGATCATGGACAGCATATTGATGACGAGGATGCCGCGTTGGGTTCGACCACAAGCCCCAATTATACGCCATCGGCCCCGCTCAACCTAGCCGAAGCCGTCTCCCTGATCCTCCTGACCCTGTCAGGTCTCCTCATCCTCACGGCTTATGGTCTCGACCTGGCGGGCTGGCCAATTACCCTACCTGCCGTTACCGTGCTGGCGCTGGTTGGCCTGCTTGTGCTGGTGGGGCTAGGGTGGCGGGGCGGCTGGCTGCGGGTTCGGCTTGACCTCGGAGTGACGTTGGTGTGGCTGCTGGTGGTCGGTGGCCTGTTCATCTACCTCATGGCGCTGGCGTGGCCGACCTTTCTCCCGCTGACCGAGTCGAGCGACTCGACCCACCACGCCAGCTACATCGACTTCATCGCCGCCCGCCACATGCTGGCCCATGACCCGTCCCTGGACCGCTACCTGGGCGAGATGACGGTCTACCCGGCCGGGGCCCATATCCTGGGCGCTCTGGCGGCGCAGGCGTTGGGCGTCAGCGGCCTGCGCGTCCTGCACCCGCTGCTGGCCGTGCTGGTGGCCCTCAAGGCGGGGCTGGTCCTCTGCCTCATCGCGCGCCTGCTGCCCCTTCCGTCGCGCCACCCGGCCGTCGCGCTGGCCGGGTCTCTTCTCCTGCTCGTCCCGGTCGGCTACTTCATCCGCGCCTTCACCGGCTACTACTTCTTCCCCATGGTAATCTCGGAGACATTTGCCGTCGCCGCGCTGTGGGCGATGATTGTGTGGGATCGCATGCCAACTGCGAGGCGCTCCTTCGCCCCCCTCGGCTTCTTCGCCCTGTGTGGCACGTCCATCCTGCTCATCTGGCCGACCTGGCTGCCCATCGTCACCACCGCGCTGGGCGCGCTCGTCCTGCTGCGGCGCGGCCTCGCCCTCCGTGCCAGGTTCGCTGCGCTCACTGTTGCGCTGCTGCCAGTCGCGGGCGTCGGCATGGTCTACGCCCTCAACTTCCGTGGCGACCAGGGCGTGCTGACCAACGAAGGCGCGATTCTCAAGCCCTCCCTGGAGGTCTACACGCTTCCGCTGCTGGGGCTGCTGGTCGTCGGCTGTCTCGTCAGCCTCCGGAACCAACGCGTGTGGCCTATCTTCTTCTTAGCGGCCTCGACGCTCGCGGCGCTCGGCGTGTTGTGGGAACTGGCGCTCACCGGCCATGCGGCGTTCTACATCGCCTACAAGATGTTCTACCTGCTCCAGTACCCCATCGTTATCCTGGCCGGGCTGGGGTTGGCGGCGGGGTGGGACTGGCTGCGGCGGATCAGCCCGCCGCCCGTGGCGCGCCGCTGGGCGCTTGTCTCGCTCCTGCTGCCACTCATCGTGTTGGGTGGCGTCTGGCGACGTCCACCGAGGCAGGAATATTCGACGGTCCGCGAGCCGGTTTACCAGGCCGGGCTGTGGGCGAAGGCCAATCTCCCCAACGGCTGTCTCGACTACCTGGTGGACAATGCTATCACGGCCTACTGGCTGCACGTGTACGTGCTGGGCAACCCGCGGGGCGCGGCGCGCGCCGACGCCATCGTCGACAATATGTATCACCCGCGCGAGGGCAACGACAAGTGGCGCAGCCCGCCCGACCTGCCCTTCGCCGTCGTCGAGAATCTGGACAAGGTGCCCAAGAAATTCCGCACCGACATGCGCGTCCTGTTTCAGTCAGACACGGCGGCGGTTGTCGAGCGCGCAGGCGCGTGCCAGGACGCCACGCTCCCCCTGGACCGCTACCCGGTCGCCCCCCGCGCCAACACCCTGGCGCGTCTGCTCAGCCCCTCGCGCTAACAAAGCGTGTCAATCGCGCGTCGTGCGGTTCGCCTGCTTCTCCTGGTGGCGTTCGAGGGCCAGGTACACCAGGCGGCGGCACAGCTCGCGGTAGCTCACGCCGCAGGCCTCCCACATCTTGGCGTACATGCTAATCGGAGTGAAGCCGGGCAGGGTGTTGATCTCGTTCAGCCAGAGTTGGCCGCTGTCGCGGTCGAGCAGGAAGTCGACGCGGCTCAGGCCGCTGCCGTCCACAGCGCGGAACGCGAGCGCGGCGATCCGTTGCACCTCGGCCGCCGTCTCAGTCGGAATGGGCGCGGGGATCAGAATCTGGGACTCGCCGTCGATGTACTTGGCGTCGTAGTCGTACCACTCATTGGACGGAATCACCTCCCCAGGGATGGACGCCTCGACCTCGTCGTTACCCAGCACGCTGACCTCGATCTCCCGCGCGTTGATGCCCTGCTCGACGACGAGCTTGCGATCGTAGCTGGCGGCCAGGTCCAGCGCCGGCGCCAGTTCCTGCGGCCCGTGGACTTTGGTGATACCTACCGACGAGCCGAGGTTGGCGGGCTTGACGAAGACCGGGTAGTGGAACCCTTGCTCGATGCGCGCCAGGGTCTCGTCCGGAGTCTCGCGCCACTCGTGGCGCAGGATGACGAGATACGGCAGGACGGGCAGGCCAGTGGCCTGGAAGACCGCCTTCATGACAGCCTTGTCCATGCCGACCGCCGACGCCAGCACCCCACACCCAACGTAGGCGACGTCGGCCAGTTCCAGCAGCCCCTGGACGGTCCCGTCCTCGCCATACGTGCCGTGCAGCACCGGGAAGATGACGTCCAGGCTGGTCAGGCGTGGCCCGGCGCTCCCATGCGCTTGGCTCAGCGTCAGCAGGTGGCCTGCCTGAGTCGGGTCCGGAGCCATTGTCACCGGCTGGTCCGTCTCGCGCCCGTCGGACAGGGCCTGCCACGGGTCGCCGCCGCCGAGCCAGCGCCCCTCGCGGCTGATGCCAATGGTGACGAGGTCAAACTCGTCGCCGTCCAGGTTGGCCATGACGGCCCGCGCTCAAGCCAGCGAGACGTCGTGCTCGGC
>CAZLBQ010000161.1:0-11786 GCA_964557745.1 uncultured Anaerolineales bacterium | reverse complement strand
GCGGCGACATGAGGTAGTTGGCGCGCACCTCGCTCTGGATGCGGCCCTCGAAGTTGCGGTTGCCCGACAGGACCGAGCAGACCACGAGCTTGCCTTCCTCGATGCCGGCCGAGATCTCCGTCGGCAGGGGGCCGGAGTTGCCGATACACGTCGTGCAGCCGTAGCCGACGGTGAAGAAGCCCACCTGGTCGAGATACTGGGTCAGCCCGGCGTCGTCGAGGTAGCCGGTGACGACCTTGGAGCCGGGGGCCAGCGACGTCTTAACCCAGGGCTTGGCGGCCAGGCCCTTCTCGGCGGCCTTCTTCGCCAACAGGCCCGCCGCCACCATCACCGAGGGGTTCGAGGTATTGGTGCAGCTGGTGATGGCGGCGATGACCACGGAGCCGTGGTCGAGGGTAAACTCCTGGCCGTCCAGCGCCACCTTGACGCCCGTCTTCTCGGCGACGGCGGCGCCGGCCGGCGCCAGGCTCGCGCCCGGCGGCAGCATCGACGGCAGCACGTCGGCGAAGGCGGTCTTGGCGTTGGAGAGTAGGATGCGGTCCTGCGGGCGGCGCGGCCCGGCGATGCTGGGCTTGACGGTGCTGAGGTCCAGTTCGAGGACGTCGGTGTAGTCGGCCTCGGGCGCGTCCGGGGTGTGGAACAGGCCCTGGGCCTTCATGTACGCCTCGACCAACTGGACCTGCTCCTCCGGGCGGCCCGTGAAGCGCAGGTAGCGCAGCGTCTCGGCGTCGACGGGGAAGATGGCGCACGTCGCGCCGTACTCGGGCGACATGTTGCCGATGGTGGCGCGGTCGGCCAGGGGCAGGTTCTTCAGGCCGGCGCCGAAGAACTCGACAAACTTGCCGACGACGCCCTTGGCGCGCAGCATCTCGGTCACGGTCAGGACAAGGTCGGTGGCCGTCGAGCCTTCCGGTAGGTGGCCCGTCAGCTTGAAGCCGATGACCTGGGGGATGAGCATTGACACGGGCTGGCCGAGCATGGCCGCCTCCGCCTCGATGCCGCCGACGCCCCAGCCCAGCACGCCCAGGCCGTTAATCATCGTTGTGTGCGAATCGGTACCGACGAGCGTATCTGGATAAGCGAGCCAGCGTCCATCCTTCTGAGTCTGGAACACGACGCGGCCCAGGTATTCGAGGTTGACCTGGTGGACGATACCCGTCTCCGGCGGCACGACCTTGAAGTTCTCGAACGCGGTCTGCGCCCAGCGCAGGAAAGCGTAGCGCTCCTTGTTGCGGGCGTACTCGTAGTCGGTGTTGAGTTGGATGGCGACGGGGGTGCCGTACACGTCCACCTGGACCGAGTGGTCGATGACCAACTCGGCGGGCTGGAGCGGGTTGATCTTCTTGGGGTCGCCGCCCAGCGCGGCCATCGCATCACGCATCGCCGCCAGGTCGACCACGGCCGGCACCCCTGTGAAGTCCTGCATGATGACGCGGGCCGGGGTGAAGGCGATTTCCGTGCTGGGGATGGCTTTGGCGTCCCAGCTCGCGAGGGCGCGGATGTCATCGGCGGTGACGGCGCGGCCGTCCTCGGTGCGCAGCAGGTTCTCGAGTAGGATGCGCAGCGAGTACGGCAGACGGCGCGTGTTGAAGCCGGCCTGGTCCAGAGCGTCGAGGCGATAGATTTCGTACTCCCGGTCACCCGACCGCAAGGTGGAGCGAGCATTGAATGAGTTTGTCATGCGATTCTCCTATGGCTCAATGGCTGAGCGCCCGTGCCGGGCGCCCGGGGGCAACAAGGGGCGGGGTTGGAACAAGTAGTGAAACGGTCAACGTTCGTGATGAAATCTACACCCGACATGGCGCATCGCGTCATTGACAATTGGCGCGGCGTGCACTATCATTTGATCAGTAAACCTACTTACAAGGCGCAAGGGAGAGGACAATTCCCATGCCACGCATAGGCCTGACTCTCGACGGTGTTTGGGATTTCTGGTGGGATCCCAAACAGACACTGACCCCACAAACGCTCGACGACGCCGGTGCGCCGCGAGCCATCACCGTACCCGGCCCCTGGCAGGCGCAGTTCGACGATCTGCGTGACGCGACGGGCATGGCCTGGTATCGAACGATCTTCAGCCTCGACGAGCGTTTCCGCTCGACCGACGCCCCCCCTATCTCGACCTACATCCTTCACATTGGCGCTGCCGACTATTATACCCGCGTCTATCTCAACGGGCAATTTGTCGGCGCGCACGAGGGCGGCTATCTCCCCTTCGAATTGACGCTCGATGACGCGCTGTGTCTTGACGGCGAGAACGAGCTGGTCGTCCAGGTTCTCGACCCGGGCACCGACGCTGACTCGCGCGAGTTCCCATTCTCCGAGATTCCCCACGGCAAGCAAAGCTGGTACGGCCCGGTCGGCGGCATCTGGCAGAGCGTCTCCCTCGAAGCGCGCCACCGCACCCACTTTACCCACCTCCACGTCACGCCCCACGTCGAGCGTGAGGAGGCCGAGGTACGGGCGGTCCTGAACGAGCCGGCGCCGGAGAACCTGGAAATCGTCTTCACCATAACCGACCCGAACGGCGTGATCAACCAGTACAGCGGGCGTATCAGTCAGGGATCGGCGGCGTGCGAGGCGACCATCCCCATCCCGCAACCGTTGCTCTGGGACACCCACAGCCCCTACCTCTATAAGATGGAGGTCGGGCTGATGGGAACGCGCGAGAATTGGGGCGCGACCGAGCGTGGGCGCAAGGACGGCGAGGCCGAGGGCGAGACGCCCGCGCCGGCGGCCCTCGACACGCTGGCGACGACGTTCGGCATGCGCACCATTACCACGTCTCCGGACGGCCATCTCGTCCTCAACGGGCGCGTGCTCTACCTACGCGGCGCGCTGGACCAGGACTACTATCCCGAAGGTATCTACACCGCCTTCAGCGACGCCGAGCTAGACGACCAGTTCGCCAAGGCCAAGCACATGGGCCTCAACCTGCTGCGAACGCACATCAAGGTGGCCGACCCGCGCTACTACGACGCCGCCGACCGCGCCGGCGTACTCATCTGGACTGAGCTTCCGTCGTGGCAGACGCTGACCGAGACGACGAAGGCGCGGGCGCAGGAGACGCTGCGCGGCATGGTCGAGCGCGACTGGAACCACCCGTCCATCATCATCTGGACGATTATCAATGAGGGCTGGGGGCTGGACATCGCCGTCAACGCCGAGCACCGCGCCTGGCTGCGCGAGACGTATGACTACCTCAAGCGCCTCGACCCGCACCGCCTCGTGGTGGGTAACTCGCCTTGCTTCAGCAACTTCCACGTCGTGACCGACATCGAGGACTACCACAACTACTACTCCATCCCCGACCACTATCCCCAGTGGCGCGACTGGGTAGCATCGTTCGCGGGCCGCTCGGGCTGGACCTTCGCCCGCCCCTACCAGGGGCTGGAGCAGTGGCGCGCCTATCTCCGCAACCCCTGGACGCCGCAGCCACAGCCCTACGCCCCCGAAGTGCAGCGCAAGGGCGCCGAGCCGCTCGTGGTGTCAGAGTTCGGCAACTGGGGCCTGCCCGATGTCGCCGCCCTCAAAGAGGGCTATGGCGGGCAGGAGCCGTGGTGGTTCGAGACGGGGCAGGAGTGGAACGACGGCGTGGTCTACCCCCACGGCGTCGAGCAGCGCTTCACCAAGTACCACCTCGACAAGGTCTTCCCGACCTTGAGCGACCTGGCGCGGGCCAGCCAGCGCATGCAGTACGTCGCCCTCAAGTACGAGATCGAGCAGATGCGGCTGCACCCGAGCCTGGTCGGCTACGTCATCACCGAGTTCACCGACGTCCACTGGGAGTGCAACGGCCTGCTCGACATGCACCGTCGGCCCAAGGCGTTCTACGACGAACTCGCCCAGGTCAACGGCGCGGACGTCGTCGTGCCGCGCTGCGAGCGGAGCGCCGTGTGGGCCGGCGAGCGGTGTGACGTGCGTCTGGCGCTCTCCCACTTCGGGCCGACTAACCTCGACGGCTGCCGCGTCGAGTGGCGGCTGGAAGGCTGGCAGGGGCGGGGCGGCATCATCGGCCCGCTGTCGCCTCAACACGCCGCGCTGACGGACCTGGGCACGCTGTCCTTTACCGCGCCCAACGTCAAGGACAGCGCCCACCTGCGCGTCGCGTTGCGTCTGCTCGACGCCGACGGCGCCGAGGTCACACGCAACTATCAGGACCTGTACGTCTTCCCGTGGGAGGCGGCTCAGGCTGGGCGGCCCCTGGTGTGCGCCCCCGACGCGCCGGAGCTGGCGGCGCGGTTGGCCGAGATGGGCTATCGCGTGACCGACAACGTCAACGGGGCCGATGTCCTGGTCGTGGAGACGATGACCGACGAGTGGCGCGAGTACGTCCAGCGCGGCGGCCGCATCGTCTGGCTGGCCGAGTCGCCCGAGCGGCGGCAGACGGTCATGGAGCACATTGGCATCCAGGCCCGCGCCGGGTCCAAGTGGCTGGGCGACTGGGCCAGCAACTTCAACTGGCTGCGCCGCGACCACCTGTTCCAGCGCATCCCGACCGACGGCCTGGTAGACTTCGCCTTCGCCGACCTGACGCCCGACTGCGTCATCACCGGCATGGCCCCGCGCGACTTCGCCAGTGACGTACACGCCGGGATGTTTATCGGCTGGCTCCAGCATCCTGCGGCGCTGGTTGGTGAGGCGCGCATGGGACACGGCCGCGTCCTCATCTCAACCTTCCGCCTGGGCGCGCACGTCGGCGTCCATCCGGTGGCGACGGTCATGCTGCGCGACCTCATCGAGTACGCGGCGCGGTAGCTGAACCGCCAAATGCGACAGACCCGACGGGTTCTGGAAACCCGTCGGGTCTTTTTGTGATCGTCGGACTGAGGAGCGCATCAGGGTGGGGGAAGCTGCATTGCGAATCCGGCGAGGTAGACGCCGAAGGGGAGGAATGGAGTGGGTTCGGGCAGCCACGGCGCGCCTGGATCCAGGTGGCCCGCCTCGACCTGCGCCAGTTGGACGTGGGGCGAGGCGGTCAGTGTAGGGTTAACGGCGCTGCCCACCGGAAAGACGGCCGGGCCAACGCGTAGCGGCCAGAGGTTGTCGAGCAGCCGTCCCAGGGCCTCGCCACCACCGGTGAACCGCGTCCTCACGAAGCTGTGGCCGACGTCGTGGCGCGCCTCCGAGACGACGTGCCCGCCCGTGGCCGCGAAGCTCATGGCAATGGACTGCTTGGGCATGCCGTAGTGCCAGGCGATGCCGATAGTGCGGGCGCTCGTGGCGTAGATGCGCGGTACGAACAGCGACGGGCCGCGCCGCGCGACGGCGATGTTGAGTTCGTGGTAGAGCGCCGCGCCCGGCCCGCCGTCGCTGACCCGCCGGCCCCATTCATCCGTGTAGACCGCCTGCGTGATGCGGCTGAACCAGGCAGCCAATAACGCCTGCCCGCCCACGTTGAGGAACGGATGCTGCGGGAAGGCGCGCTGCAACGGGGCGAGTGGGGCGCGGGCGAAGACGATGAGCATGTCGGAGGTGAGGTCATAGGGCGGGGCGACGCGGTCAAGCAGCCCCCGGCCTGCCTCCCGCGCCGCCCCGCCCAACTCCTCGCTCCCCCATGACGTATTTAAGTTGAGATCCATGTCTTGTCACGCCTCGACGGGCGCCTTCTCCTGGACCGTCTCAAACGCGCCGGCGATCTTCTCGTCGCCGGGCAGCTTGACCTCCGGCGCGGGCGCGACTTCACTGACGCCCTCGACGCGCATGCCCTGCTTGTAGACCATCTCCCCGCCGTACCAGGCCGATGTCATCAGGACGGCGTTGCCCAGCGCGTTGAGCGCCACGGGCAGCTTGCCGCTCCGGCCCTCCTTGCCGCGCCGCAGCAGCAGGTTGATGCTGTACAAACCCAGCACACTCAGGTTGAGCGCCGCGTGGATGTTCGCCGTCTTCTTGGTCTCGCTCCCGCTAGGGATGGTCAGATAGTCGCCGCCACCGGCCAGGGCGGCGGCCAGCCCGCCCACGTAGCCGCCGAGCATGGTGTAGTAGGCGGCGTCAGCGTAGGACGCGTCGCCCGTCGCGGCGTGCAGACCGTCCAGGATGAGGCTGAACGGCAGCAGGCCGCCGGGGACGAGAATCAGCATTGGGTGCAGCGGATGACCGGCCAGGGTTGTCTTCGGCATGGCCCCTCTCTAGCTCCGCGCCGTCTGGTTGGCGCGGACAATAATCGCGCCCACGACCGCGGCGCCTGCGACGATGGCGGCCCGCGCCCAGAGCGGCAGCGGCTCGGTGCGTAGGGTGATGGGGGCGAGCAGCGGCTTCAGGGTATAGCCCATCTGGATGCCGCGCGCGCTGTACGGTATGGCGGCCTCTTGCTCCTCGACACTCTGCGGCGCGCCGCGCTCCAGCCCAGGCCAGCCCGCCGTCACCGCCGGTAGCAGGTGCGGCAGACGCTCCCAGCCGTCGCCCACGACGCCGCGTCCGCCCTGCGCCAGCAGGTCGCGCAGCGCCGCGTTGAGGACCACAGCGCTCGTCCACATGTTATAGAAGGCTACTCGCCCATCGCGGTCGATGATATACGTCGGGTCGGCCATGCCGCCGTACTGGCGGTGAACGGTCCCCCGGAGGTCATCGACGACGACAGTCCAGGGCAGCGCGAAGCGTTCCTTGTACCACGCCGCGTCGGCCCTCTTCTCCTCGACGGTGCGGTAGGGCCGTGCGCCTGGTCCCGGGTGCGCCTGGCGGACGAGGACCTCGACAAAGTGAATACGGTCCCCGTACTGCTTAAACAACTGCTTGAGCGGCTCGACCGAGCCGATGGTGGCCGGTCAGCTGGCCGACCCGAAGCGCAGGACGACGGGCCGGTCGCGCAGGTCGGCCAACCGCACCGTCCTCCCGTCCGTCGCCGGCAACTCGAAATCAACCGCCAGTTCGCCCGGCGCGATGCCCGCCTTGTAGAGCGTCTGCTTGACGTCGAACAACAGGTGCTCGCGGCGCAGGTGAGCGAAGTTGTAGTCCTCGACCGTCAGGTCCGGGTCCTGGCTGGCGTAGCGGATCGCCACTTCGGGACTGGCCCACGGTTCGGCCAGCCGACCCTCCGGCGTGGCCTCGTATTCCTTTTCCATCACAGCATCTAGCATAGCGCACTCCTCTCGCTCTTAACTCACACCACGGTCAGGGGCGCCCCGCGCCGTGTGCTTGGCGTCGTCGCGCTCGACAACGCTGATGCGGCCGTCGGCTTCGATGCGCGCCTGTTTCACCTCCGCCAGGTCATCGACACCCTGCAGACGGAGGTGGCTCATCAACTCGTCTTCGGTAATCAATTGCCGCCGCAGGTTCTCGGCGACCGGCTTGCCGTCCTCGACCAGGGAGGGGCTCTCGGCGCGCAGCCAGCGGCGGAAGCGCTCCGACTTGTAGCCCAGCCAGTTGAGGGTGTAGCTCCAGAACACAATCGTGCCGACCAGGATGAAGCCGTCGGTAATCGACGTGTAGTCCTTGGCGATGGCGTTCTGGAGCGCGTTGGCGACCAATACGACAAACAGCAGGTCCGTCAACCCCACCGCCCCGACCTGGCGGTTGGGAATGATGCGCAAGATAAAGAACAACGCGAGGTAGACAATCGAGCCACGGGCGAAGATTTCCAATACTGCCCCCGGCGCGAACATCCCGCCCCAATCCAAGCTCAGTACTTGATCCACAACGGTCCCCCGGTAGGGGCGAACCCACGGGTCCGCCCTGGGCAGACACGTCGGTCTGCCCCTACGATTACGCCGCCTCGCGCAACGCGTGTTCGAGGCGGTCGCCCAACTCAATGAGATTGTCACGCGCCGGCTCGACCGCCGCCTCGCGGTACAGCGCCAGCGGATACTGCTTGCCGTCGTAGTACATCCCGAACAGTGACGTCGCGTTCACCTCGCGGTTCTCGACCGTCGTCGGCGCTTCGAGATGGTACGTCCCACTAGGCAGCAGCCCACAACCACCGTGGTGGCGGAGGAGCATGAACTGGAGCATGACCTCCTCGCCCGCGTGCTCCGGCGGCAACTGTGGCCACCAGGCGAACCCGCCTACGTCCATGAGCTTCTGGCGATCATAGAGGACATTGGCCCCACCGACCCAGGCCACCTTATACGGCACGGACTGGCCATCGCGGGCGTGCTTGCGGGTCAGATGGAGCACGTTGCATGCGTTGTTGACGACATGCCGCCCCCAGGGGATGGTCTCCGGGGTGAATAGCTCTGGCTGCACCGGGCCGTCCCAGAGTTCGATGCCGTGCTGGTGCAGGCGGTAATCGTAGAGATAGCTCAGCCCAATGACGGCGCAGCCCACGAAGCCGCAGCGCTCGCGCTCCATGACCTCCAACATGCGGCCCAGCACGTCCGGCTCCAACAGCACGTCGTCGTCCAGGAAGTGGACATAGGGGGCGCGCGACTGGGTCACGAGGAAGTGCCGATGCTCGGCCAGACCCCGCCGCGGTAAGTGCTTCATGAGCGTCACCTGGTGCCCATGCAGGCGCAAGGCGCGGGCAATCGTCTGAATCTCAACGCTGTTGAGGTAATCCTCGCCCTCGGTCTGGTCCGACACGTAGACGTCGAAGTCCTTGAACGTCTGACCCAGGAGACTGGTCAACACGACAGCCAGGCCTGTCTTACGGCCACAGGTCGGGATAAGCACATCCACTTTCGCCATAGGCTTTTCCTCCCGCTCCTCAAGAAGCAAGCGTCGTACCAGGGAGCGAGCGAGGGAAAAAGGGCCAAATTGGGCTTGCATTTTCACGATAACTATGTTATACTAGCCTCGTTGTACTATTTTCTGGTGCAGGTGTGGAAAAGTGGGCGCTCCCCACTTTTCTTGTTGTAAGGGGACACGCGGCCCAACGTCTAATACGGGATGCGTATTCCTTGCCCATTATGGAGGGGCGTAGTTCGGGCTTATGGCAAGTGCAACTAAGAACGATCTAGCGGTCGCCATCAAGCACCTCGCCGCAGAGCGTAACCTGCCTCGCGAGGTGGTGCGTGACGCCCTCGAAGCGGCCCTCGTGTCCGCCTATAAGAAGACGCCCGAAGCCGCGTCGCAGCACATCACCGTGGACATCGAGACGTCGGACGGCAAGCCGCGCGTCTTCGCCGAGAAAGAGGTCGTGGAGGACGTGCGGGACGACCGCGTGCAGATCACGCTGGACGACGCGCGCCAGTACGACCCTCTGGCGGTGCTGGGCAGCACGATTCGCATCGACGTGACGCCCGAAGACTTTGGCCGGATCGCCGCGCAGACCGCCAAGCAGGTCATTCTGCAGCGCATCCGCGAGGCCGAGCGCGACCAGGTCTTCAGCCAGTACTCACAGAGCGAAGGTGAGATTATCCAGGGCACGGTGCAGAGCACCGACGGCCCGGACATTACGATTCAGCTGGACAAGGCCGAGGGCCGTCTGCCGCGTAAGGAACAGATTCCGAAAGAGAAATATACCCGCGGGCAGCGGCTGAAGGTCTACGTCGTCGAGGTCAAGCGCACCAGCAAGGGGCCAGAGATTGTTGTCTCGCGCACCCATCGCAACATGCTGCGGCGCTTGCTCGAACTCGAAGTGCCCGAGATCTTTAACGGGGCCGTCGAGATCAAGGCCATCGCCCGCGAAGCCGGCTCGCGCTCCAAGGTCGCCGTGTCGGCGCGCCAAGAGGGCATCGACCCCGTCGGCGCGTGCGTCGGCATGCGCGGCGTACGTATCCAGGCCCTCGTGACCGAGTTGGGCGGCGAGAAGATCGACGTCGTCGAGTGGAGTTCGGACCCGGCGCTGTTCATCGCCAAGGCTCTCAGCCCGGCCATCGTGTTGAGCGTCAATGTCGAGGAAGGCACCGACGGCCGCACGGCTAAAGTGATCGTCCCGGACAAGCAACTCTCCCTCGCCATCGGCAAGGAAGGTCAGAACGCCCGCCTGGCGGCCAAGCTGACGGGCTGGCGCATCGACATCAAGAGCGAGAGCGAGGCGCAGGCCGAGATCCAGCGCAAGAAGGCCGAGCAGTCGCGCAAGGCCGAGGAAGAGGCCGCTCTGGCGGCGGCGCGCGCCTTGCTGGCCGAGGCCGAGCGTATCGAGCTCGAGCAGCGCGTCGGCGTGGCGCCCCAGGAAGAAGCGGCGCCCGCGCCCAAGGAAATGCCCGCCGTCGAAGCGCCCACCGAGGAGCCTGAGACGCTGCGGCCCGCCGCCCAGGCCCCCGCGCCGGTCGAGGCGCCTGTTCCGCCCACTCCGGTGGTGACGCCCAGCGTCCCACCGACGCCGCCCGTCGCGCCGCCGCGCCCGACGCCGCAACCTGCGCCGGTCGAAGCGCCGCGCAAGTTCGAGTTCGAACTGCCTACCATCCCGACGTTTGTTGAGGAGGAAGAGGAAGAGGAAGAGGGCGCGGACAAGAAGGGCAAGAAGGCCAAGAAGAAGGCTAAGGGCCAGCCTGCCCTGGTCCGCGACGAGCGCACCGGCAAACTCGTCAAGCCCAAGCAGCGCAAGGCCAACCGCGCCCGGCCCGCCTGGGAAGACGAGAATCTGGCCGAGGAAACGGCCGAGGGCGAGGACGACTTCGACTACTTCGCGACTGACGAAGACGACTATGAGTACGACCCCGACGCGTAAGGCCAAAGCCCAGCCGGTGCGCCGCAAGCATGTGCCGCAGCGCACGTGCGTGGGCTGCCGTCAGGTGGAAGGTAAGCGCGCTCTGGTGCGTGTCGTGCGCACACCGGAGAGCGGGGTGGTCATCGACCCGACTGGCAAGCGGGCCGGGCGGGGCGCCTACATCCATGTGGATGCTCGATGTTGGGACGCGGCGCTCAAAGGACGCTTGGAGCACGCCCTCAAGACAACTCTGACCGCGGCGGAACGCGACGGGCTACGCGCCTACGCGGATAGTCTGCCCGCGCCTGAACCAGCGGCGGCAGAGACTCATGTGTAACCTGTGTATGTTCTGTCTGGCGAGTGTGGTGAAGAACCCCGCCAACGGCGGACCACGTCACGGAGATAAGGTGGACAGTCACGTGTAAGGCGGTTCGGCCCAGTGGGCCGAGCCGCAGGCCGTGCCCCTGTTCCCGCTCTCCTTGCGCCCGTCGTTGGCCTCGCCACGGCGGGCTTGTTTTTGATTGACGATTGACGATTGACGATTGACGATTGGATCAGGTTCGAGACAGGCGTCATCGTTCACCGCCAGTCGGCAATGGAGAGAAGGGGAGAGCGAGTATGGCAACGAAAGTAACGAAACCCACACCTCAACCAGCCGGCGTCGCGACGGCGGCCCCCGCCGCGCCAGCAGCGCCGGCGGTGGTGGCGGCCCCGACGGAGGGGCGGATCCTCGAACTACCGCCTGAGATTACCGTGCGCGACTTGGCCACCCGCATGAGCGTCAGCCCGATTGACCTGCTGAAGACGCTCATGAAGGGCGGGGTGATGGTCAACATTAACAAGAGTATTGACTTCGACACGGCGGCCCTGGTAGCCGAGGATTTCGGCTTCGAGGTTCGTCCTGAAGGCTGGCGCGACGTTGTCGTTGTCCCCGCCGAACCCGAACCGGCGCCCGCGAGCGCCGCGCCCGCGACCAAAAAGAAAACCGTTGAGTCGCCCGAGGTCCATGCCAACGCGGTTCCGCGTCCCCCCGTGGTGACGATTATGGGCCACGTCGACCATGGCAAGACGAGCCTGCTGGACGTCATTCGGCAGACCAACGTGGCGGCGGGCGAAGCGGGTGGCATCACCCAGCACATCGGCGCGTACCAGGTCGTCAAGCAGGGGGGCAAGATTACGTTCATTGACACCCCCGGCCACGCTGCGTTTACCGCGATGCGGGCGCGCGGCGCGCAGGTGACGGACATCGCCGTGCTGG